>NZ_CAWMYC010000089.1:0-2015 GCF_963872035.1 Scytonema sp. HK-05 | reverse complement strand
CTAGTGCAGGCTGGCAAAAATAACTGACCAGTGATAGATGTTGGCTCGAGTACTGATAAGCTGAAAAGAATCCTTTCAAAACACAGAGGGAAGAAATGCCCCAACCAGTTGCGATCGCGATTAGATTATCCGAACAAAAAAAAACGGTTGTTAGAACGAAATACTGTGTCAAAAAAGAGAATTAACCCCTTTTAAACTAGGGGGTTAAAATTGACGTTGTGGCCACTATAGGCAGTTAATAAGTGACCGTTGAGAACTGCACCGTGAGAACAGAAAACAGTCGAGTCACTTATTAACTGCCCGTGACAAAAAGGAAAAATTGTGGTAATTGAACAACCCTACCGTGCCTTCGGCTGAAGGTAGGGTTGTTCAAAGATTTATGACCGCATTTAAGAACTGCTTGGCAGAACAGAAATCAACGAGTTCTACCAGAAAGCATTCAGAATTGGATTTCGCCGGGGATGGAATTGGTGAGTGGGTAGTTTGACCTTATGTGGCAGCAGATGTTAATTATACAATTGATGATAAAGTACCGGGTTCCCAAGTAGGCTTACTACAAAACTTTATTTCCCTATTGATTTTTTAAGAAACTTGTTAACAACTAATTGCCAAAACTCGTTAACAGGTTTTTAAGTTTCTTCTGTGCAGGCTGGCAAAAATAACTGACCAGTTTAAGCAGAATTAGGATAGCCTAAAAACTTCCAAATAAATGGCTTTGCCAAAGTACTATTAAAGTAATCGATGAAATTCAAAATTTGTTGCTTGAGGTCGTCAGTAGACATGAAGTTGCCACGTCGAAGTAAACGACGTACTAAGATACTAAACCAGCACTCAATCTGATTAAGCCAAGAACTATGCTTTGGAGTATAAACAAAACGAATTCGATGAGTTGTATCAGTTAAAAACGTTGCACGTGACTCCATGGAATGAAGAATTCCAGATTTACCTTTAACACCTAAATCAATGTCAATAGCGCAGTTAGTAGCGACAAGTCGAACTAAGGACTCTGACTTATGAGTATTGAGTTGATCGGTGACAAAAATCCAGCCATCGTTTGGATTAGTGGCGATGATTTGAGCAATATGATTAGCAAAATCTTCTTCGTTGCGTGTCTCTTTAACAGAGGCATTGACTACAAGTCCCTCAGCTACACTTATTGAGGCAATTAATGAAAGCGTTCCATGGCGAATATACTCAAATTCTTGGTATTCAACTTTACCCAGTTCCATTTCCTGAGTGGGATATGCTCGTTCGAGTGCTTGAATGCCTGTCATCTCATCCGTACTCACAACATTCACACTTTGAAGCTTTAGTTCTTCTGACGAATGGTATAAATGACAAACTTGATTCACTTCAAGTTTAAACGCTTTTGGATCTCCAGGATTTGCATTTAACCAGTAACGACTTCGATGTGGTTGCAACATTGCTTGATTTTAAAAAACGACCCACGCTTCGGGGTGAAATCTCTGGAACTATTTTACGCTTGATGACTTCGTCTGCAAGTTCTCTAGGCGTCCAGTGGCTAACTGGACGCCCAGAAGTTACTGGTATTTCACACGCAACTGCAATAATCTGAACGATTTCTTCTAGACTAAATTTTCCTGGATTCCCACGTCGTGGCTGATCGGAAAGCATCGAGATGATCTGTGTGAGCAAGTTTTCATCCGAGATCCCTTCTGATTCCCCTTGCTCAAATTTTTGGGCTGCATTTTCCCATCGTGTTCGCCATAATCGTACTTGTCCCCTTGTTAATCGTAGAGATGACGCCATTTCCGTATTCGTCATTCCTTGAGCTGCCCATAGGATCAACTGTGCCCTTTGCACTAACCGATACGGATTTGTCCGGGCACGGACTATTCGTTCTAACAACCGTTTTTGTTGAGAGGATAATCTAATCGCGATCGCAACTGGTTGGGGCATTTCTTCCCTCTGTGTTTTGAAAGGATTCTTTTCAGCTTATCAGTATTCAAGCCAACATCTATCACTGGTCAGTTATTTTTGCCAGCCTGCACTAG
>NZ_CAWMYC010000088.1:0-2028 GCF_963872035.1 Scytonema sp. HK-05 | reverse complement strand
CTAGCTAGGCAGGCGGGAGTCCCCACACCATAATTTTTAATTTGGTGTGGCGGTGAAAGCCGTGTGAGTTGAGAAGCGTCTGCTGACCAATGCGAAGCGAGGGAAGGAGACAGCGCCGAAACGAGCAAACTCTTACGCTACTCAACAGGGCGATCTTGTTCTTCGATGTATTGCTTAAGTTGCTCCACCGTTACGCCGCCACAGGACGCAATGAAGTAGCCATTTGTCCATAAAACATCTTTTCGATAAAACTCATTGACCCGTTCCGCAAACTCTTTTCTAAGGTAGCGACTGGAAACCGTTTTCAGATTGTTAATGAGTTTGCTCGGTTCAGTTTGGGGGGTGTATTGAATCAGCAAGTGGGCGTGATCAACCTCTCCATTGAACTCGATTAACCGACCCTCCCACTTCTCCATTAGCGTTTTGAAAATTTCCTCCAACCTCGACAGCATTGGTTCATTGAAAATCTTCCGACGGTATTTGGGAGTTAACACTAAATGACACTTGAGGTCTGAAACGCCCCTTGCCTTATGGATAAAATCTTTGCTCATAGCATTGACACTAAGTATTTGGCTGGTGTTATGATAACACTAAGTCAAGCGTAAAGGTCGTAACGCAATGAAGACAACATTTCAGTACCGATTCTATCCAAACACTAAACAAAAACTTGAGCTGAATGAATGGCTGAGAATTTCTCGCTACTGGTATAACCGCCAATTGGGAGACAGGTTTGATTGGTGGGAGATGAATCGAACTCGTGTTGATGCTTGCCCCTTAGTGAGCAGCATTGCGGACTTACGCGACAAGCCAAACTTTTATGCTCAGAAGAAACAATTACCTATCCTGAAACAGGATTTGGTCAAAGTTTGGCATAGCGGCGAATTGCTTGATTTCTCTGGCGTGGATGCCAGTATTTTACAAGAAGTATCGAAGCGGGTAGACAAGGCGTTTGAGCGGTTTACGGTTGGAGATAGCAACGGCAATAAGTCAGGAAAACCTCGGTTTAAGACGGTTGCAGACTTCAAAACCATGACGTTCGCAGATGGTAAGGCAATCAAGATTTCTCTGGTTCGCAAGCACTGGATGTATATTCGACTCCCTAAACTGGGAGTTGTTAAAGTGCGAATGCACCGTGATATCCCAGTAGGTTTTACCGTCAAGCAAGTCAGTGTGACCCGGAAAGCTGACGGTTGGTTCATGCAAATCATGCTGGAAGACCCAACCGTACCAGAATTCAATCCTGATGAGGTCATCCCAACATGGGAAAATTCATTGGGGATGGATGCGGTGTTGCATGAGGATGTCTATTTGGCAACTTCTGAAGGTGAAAAATTGCCATCCTTGAAACCTCTGAGAAAGAATCAAGCAAAACTTGACCGGATATCGACGAAGCGGAACAAGCGGAAACGGGGCAGTCGTTCACGTCGCAAACTGGCAAAACGCGAAGCAAAACAACATCAACGCATTGCCCGTTCCCGCAAAGATTTTCAGTACAAAACCGCTCACCAATTGGTGAGAACTGGAAAGAAAGTCTTCTTCCATGAAGACCTTAACCTCAAAGGTTTAATCAAACGCAACAAAGCCAAACAGGATGAGGCGGGTACGTTTCTTCCGAATGGTCAAGCGGCTTCGTCAGGACTCAATAAATCTTGGTCTGATGCGGCGTTTGGCAATTTTTTCAAGACGCTGGACTACATAGCCGCAAAAGCTGGAGCAGTCGTCATTCCGCAAAAACCTGCTTACTCGTCAATGGTTCTGTGCTATCGAGATGAAATTATCTTCACCGAATGCGACATCAGAGACTATTGGGATGAGCAGCATTCTTTAAGGGTTGACCGCGACATCAACGCCGCAATCAACCTGAAAAGGCTTGGGTTGGGCATTTTCCCAAGCATAAAACGCCGTAGTGCGAAGTTAGCCGTAGTTGGAACTATGGATACTAGTACCACGAAGGAAATCCTTCATACCCTTCATCGGGCTGTTGGAAGCCTACCCTGTAATCTTTGATTCAGGGTAGGAGTATGTCAC
>NZ_CAWMYC010000087.1:0-2053 GCF_963872035.1 Scytonema sp. HK-05 | reverse complement strand
AGACATCAATACTTTGACACGGATAACCCAGAAGAGCTAAAGAAAAGGTCTGCAATTGACTCGACTGAGAAGTTTACCAAAACCACGCCTATTTTACTAATTCATGGCACTAAGGATTGGAGAGTGGAAGTGAGCCAAACTCTAGAGCTGGCGATGGGTCTATACAAAAACCAAGTACCCTTTGAAATGACCGTTTACGAAGGCGATGACCACAGTATTAGTCAAAATCGGGCAAAAGTTAATAAGCAGATTGTTGACTGGATTAATAAATATACTAAATCCTAAAACTTACCCTAACCATTATTCTATACACCCTATCAAGGTAGATTTCAATCTCTATAATCAACCTTGACGACAGCACGGCGGCTATGGCTCCAACTGTCTAATGTTTGGCAATGATGTCCTGACTGAAAAGTAGGAAAAGTAGGCAAAGTAGGAAAAGTAGGAAAAGTAGGAAAAGAAAAATTTGTTATAAAATAATGGTAGTTTTTTGAATGATTCCACTATAATTATTTTTGACAATACACAAGCCTTATAAAATTTAGTTAATGAGACAAAAATCAAACTTTAAATTTTAATTTTTCATCCTTACTTCTTCCCTGTGCTTACTGCCAAGAACGTTTCCGAAGCTTTCACAAAAAGTTGACAAAACCTCAAAAATTTGAAACACTATCAAATAAGTTTATCCGCACCAAATGGTCAAACAGTGCGGCTAATACAACACTTTCTATAATGGAGATTAAACGTGGCTGTCGCTCAAACTCAAGATTTGTTAGATAGAAAATTTGATGTTTGTTTTACTCACGCCGATATCAACGGTAACGGTATTTTAGAACAGGCTGATGTACTCGCTCTCGCCGCTCGTATTGTTACTTATCTGGGCGAGCCTATGGGCAGCCCCAAAACACAAAAACTATTGCAGGCGTTTGAACATTTTTGGACTCATATACAAGCCAAGATGGATGTCGATGGCGATGGCAAAGTCACTTCAGAGGAATGGCGCAATGGCCTACGCAAAGCCTTTGCCGAAGACCCAGAAACCTATAAAGCAGGCTTCCGTCCCCTCGCGGAAGCGACCTTCACAATCTGCGACCGAGACGGCGACGGTTTTCTTGAACAAAGTGAGTTCGCCAAATTCCACAAAGCTTTTGGCTGTAAGTCGGCGAACAGCGAGCTAGCCTTCCAGAAACTCGACGACGGCGACGGAAAGCTTACGGTCAATGAACTCCTAAGCGCGTGGCAGGAATACTACACTAGCAACGACCCAAACGCGCGAGGCAACTGGCTGTACGGTGACGTTTGGGACAATACCGTGGTTGTCGGCAGCAAGACAAGATAACCGGGAGCGAGGCGCCGTTGCCAGACGCCCCGCGACGATTGCTCGTCTTGTCTCGGTCGGCGCCTAAATTAAATGTCTTAACTGTCCTTGCATTCTTATTAGATATATCAAGAGATGGAACACCTAATTTCTTTTGAATAGTATAGTTTTTAAGGTGATAGTTTATGAGTTCTGAAATTTTAGATACTTGCATTCCACAGCAAGTGAGTAGTGTTGTAGTTGTCCAGGAGCCAGAAAGGATTTGTGATACAGATCATGGGTATGTTCGAGGCTGGGGTGTAACTGAAGAAACTGTTGGCTCAAAGAAGCTTAGTATGGCTCACGGGGTAATTCCACCAGGAGCAGGTGCAACCCCACACTATCATCCTTTTGAGACTGCGATATACATTATTACGGGAACGTGCAGAGTTTTACTAGGTGTTGAAAATAATAGATTTGTAGATATAAAAGCAGGCGATTTCCTATATATTCCAACTGGTGTCGTGCATTGCCCGGTTAATTGTGGGCAGGAAGTGATGGAATATATCGTTGCCCGAAGTTCGCCACAAGAGATTTGTCTTTATCCTGACCAAAAATATAGCTCGTCTTAGCTCGTCTTTATCCATTTAAGCAGCGTAAACCTTGTTATTGGGTAAAATTTATAGCTTTGTGGCAAAAACTTTTTCCTACATCACTAATTTTGGCGAGATTGAAAAAGTCAAAGTTTAGGTTCCA
>NZ_CAWMYC010000086.1:0-2095 GCF_963872035.1 Scytonema sp. HK-05 | reverse complement strand
AAGCCGGGGGATTCTTGAAGAGTCCACAAACGAACTTTCAATGGTGCTATCAAAGACACCCTACTGATTCCACTAAGATCTAAACCTAGTTTTATCGCTACTTTTCTTAAAATATTCGCTGCGCCGTTAGCATCAGCATTCAAGAAAAAGTTATTAGCTGTTCTAAATAAACCACGCTTAACACGCATTCCAGAAGACTGCCACCGTTCGGGTTTTTCACCATATTTTGGTAGCATATCGTTATCTAAAAATGATGCTTTTGAGGTATAGGATTCTTCTGTTTCTACAAACTGAATTCCATACTGTTCGCACAATTGAGCAATTCTGTCTTTTAATCGTGCTGTAGGAACTTGAACAAATTTTTGATTGTTTTTTTTACCCATATCAGCACCATCTTTTTGTCCTTTGTTCCAACCAAAAACAACTGTACCAATTTTGTTATCTAAGCAATGGTTGATAACTAATCTGGCAGCTTTGTTAACAGCATCTCTAACTTGACGGTTACGTTTCTCAGTTATATGGGCTAACTTCTTATTCCAAAAGCCTTGAGGTTTCCCCTCTTTAATTGTGGAGACTTGCTTGTTAAACCACTGGTTCATCGACTTCAAGTGTTTGCCATCAATGATGAAACTAGTAGCAACATTGGAAACACAAGTTAACCAATTATTAACACCGTGGTCGATTCCCAATACCTTTGATTGGTCTAAGTTAATTACTGCAATATCAAGTTGTTTGTAGACATACTCAATATAAAAACACTTGTTTCTTGGTACTATCCTAAATTCTTTGATATCTGCAAATTTGAGATTTGATGGCATGGGTAGATAAAAGGCATCTAACCTAAACCAAGCTTTTACTTTGCTACCAAGGGGAAAACGTAACAACCCATTTTTCAACTTGACATCAGCTTTGGGGTAAGTGACAAGTGCTAACCCACCTTTACGGTATCCTGGCATTTTAGGGTGTTGATCTACAGTTCCTTTTTTAATACCTTTTAACAATCCGATGTACGATTTAAAAGATTCTGCAACTGTGGTTAAGCACTGCTGAGCAACGTGAGAATACATCGCCTGAAAGTGGGAATTGCTTTTAAATAATTTGTGTAAATCGAATTTGCTGGGAATCTTGCCAGTTTTGAAGTACAGTTGCCTTGCATAATAAGTTCCACAATTAGCAAGTTTTGCTGATTCTACACACAAAAACTCTAAGATTGCTATTACATCAGAAGTTGCATTAATCAAATGCTGTTGACAACCATAATTAGACATGAGCAATCTCACCCCAAATTCTAATAGGTTCATCAAAAACATAAACAACAGCAGAATTGCGTTTTTTAATACTGCCTCCGCCTCGACTGGCTAACCACTCTTTAGCTTCCTCTAGAGTCCAGAAATAAGCGGCTTTATGATTTGGGTGCTGATTACTGTCTTGTGCAAAAAACGGTTTCTTTTTAGACATTTTTTTGATTCTCGATGTATTGTTTGATAACAGAAATAGGAGCGCCGCCAACAGTGGAAACAAAATAACTGTTTGTCCACAATGTTGGAAGTCGTGATTTCAACCAAGGAAACTCCTGTCTGAGAAACCTTGATGACCGTCCTTTCATGTATCGGACAATTTTTGCAATCCCAAACTGTGGATCTACTTCAACCAAAAGATGTACGTGGTCGGGCATTACCTCCATCTCAATGACTTCGCTATTAAATTCCTTAGCAACGTCTAAGATAATCTCTTTGAGACGGACATCAACTCCATGCACTAATACTTTTCTTCTGTATTTAGGACACCACACTACATGGTATTTGCAAGAATAAGTGATATTGTGATTTGACTTGTATTTTTGGTTCATACCACCATTATATGAAAGCGCCTCATATAATGGTGTTAGGCGAGGAGAAAGATTATATGAAGCTTTGCTGTATAATCAGACATATATTACTGCGACTAAAGTCGCCTCCGACTTATCCCCATGTCTAAAGCCAGGGGCTTGCGTCTCGTTCTTTGGTCACCAAGGGCAAAGTAGGTTTGAAAGGGAAAAGTTCACCGAAAAAATGGGTCTGAAGCCTCGCCCTTAAGCGGGCGACTTTTTTCGCCG
>NZ_CAWMYC010000085.1:0-2215 GCF_963872035.1 Scytonema sp. HK-05 | reverse complement strand
CCCACCTTCCGCACCCTAAGTGTCACACATCAAAAAAAGCCGCCCAAGTAGTACGCAAGAACTAAAGATAATTCAAGGGTGAGGAAACTTAATGAGAATAAGTAGCATTAAAATGGCCATGGGGAGATAAAGTGAAGTTTTGTAACAAAGACAATGAAAAAAAATTAATTGATAACAGAAAAAGAAATGATTTAATCACAACAGAAGTTGTGGAGCATCCTGTTGTGAAATTGAAACCTCAAGAAATGGAAATTCAAAACATAGACCATCTAGGGATAGTAGCAGGAATAATAGACGCGATAGGATTAGTAGAAATAATCAATGAATTAATAGGAGAGGAAAAAGGAGAAAAAGTCAGTCCGGGTCGTGTAGTCAAAGCCATGATATTGAATGGGTTAGGGTTTGTGTCCAAACCTTTATATATGTTTCCCAAATATTTTGAAACAATAGCCTGTGAGCATTTAATAGGAGCAGGAGTCAAACCAGAATATCTCAACGACGATAAACTGGGGAGAGTGATGGATAAATTATTTATAAAAGGACTAGATACAATATTTTTTATCATTGCCTTAAAGGCCGCCCAAAAATTTGGTGTATCTCTATTATCATCACACTTAGACTCATCATCAATGCACGTACACGGGGAATACAATACCAGCTTGCCAGAAGTAATATTTGAGAATAAACAGACAGAAAATATCCAATATTCAGAAGAAATAGCAGTAAAATCACCAACAGAAATCACTATCACCTACGGTTATTCCCGTGACCATCGTCCTGATTTAAAACAGTTCATTATAGAACTAATATGTTCCGGAGATGGAGACATACCAATATTTTTGAAACTAGCATCGGGAAACCAATCAGACTCATCATGCTTTGGCAAAATAGCAGTAGAGTATCAAAAACAATTAGAAGTTAACAGTCTGATAGTAGCAGACTGCGCCTTATATACAGAATCAAACTTGAAATTGATGTCAGATTTACGCTGGTTATGCCGAGTACCATTAAGCATAAAAGCAGCACATTCATTAATATCAACATTACCAGAATTAGAATTTCTTGATAGTCAAATACCAGGATATAAATTGACTTCAACAACAGTAAATTATGCTGGAATAGAACAAAGATGGTTAGTCGTGCAAAGTCAAGAGAGAAGAGAATCAGACCTGCGTAAGCTCTCACAGAAGATTACCAAAGCAGAATCAAAAGCTGTGCAAGAGTTGAAAAAGTTATCACAAGAGAAATTTGCTTGTGAGGCTGATGCAATTAAGGCATTATCAAAACTATCAAAACAATTTAAATATCACCTAATCCAGGAGCGCAAAGTTACGGAAATCAAATCTAATAAAAAAGATAATCCAGCAGGAAGATCCTACCAAATATCAGCCACCGTCTCTCAGAATGAAAGTAAAATTAATACAGAAGTTCTCAGTGCAGGGCGTTTTATCATTGCTACCAATATTTTAGAATCAAATGAACTGAGTCACGATTTAATGCTGAGTGAGTATAAAGCTCAACAGTCATGTGAACGAGGGTTTGCTTTTCTCAAAGACCCATTATTTTTTGCAGACAGTATTTTCCTCAAAAGTCCAGAGAGAATTGAATCATTGGGAATGATTATGGGTTTGTGTCTGCTGGTTTATACTTTAGCTCAACGACAAATCAGAGCCGCACTCAAAGATTCTCAATCCACAATTAAGAATCAGTTGGGTAAACCGACTGACCGCCCCACTTTACGCTGGATTTTTCAATGCTTTCAGTCTATTCATTTAGTTAAACTTAATCAGGAAATACACATCTCTAATTCGACTCAAGATAGGGACTTTATCTTGAATCTTTTACCAAATGATTGTTTAGGTTACTACAAGAAAGCCACCTAATTCTTCTCTCTATTAATTTCATCTCCACAGTATCATGAGCTAATCTCTTTGATTAATAGCTCTATTTTACTCTGTCAATAATTTAGGTTTTTCCCTTGTATTTATTAGTCTAATTTATATTTTCCATCTTCCATATCTATTTGATTATCTGAGACTCCTCTCGGTGCTATCAGTTCTTATTGCTCCTTATTGAAAATAGGTTTTCATACCATTTTTGGTAATTTACTGTTACTCAAATGTCTTTTTTCGCTAAATATGTTTGTTTTTATTCTCACTTAGATTTTTTCTCTCCGTAATTTCCCTCTGTGACAGTTAGGGGTGCGGAATGTGGG
>NZ_CAWMYC010000084.1:0-2283 GCF_963872035.1 Scytonema sp. HK-05 | reverse complement strand
GGAGTTAAATGGAGTGAGTCATACTATTTTTTCACCCTGATGTATTTATCTCCGATTCAAGTTCAAAAACGATTTGGGTATCATCCGAAAACATTAGCTGACTGGGCAGATGCCGGAAAAATAGAATATATCAAGTCTCCTGGCGGACATCGCCGTTACCGACTCTCTTCCCTAGAAGGCATCACGTCAACAGTGGATAGCCGAATAGTTGTCATCTACGCCAGGGTTTCAACACATTCTCAAAAACAGGACTTACAGGCGCAAGCGAAGTTCTTGACCGATTCCCGCACAGGTGAAGTTATTAAAGAAATTGGGTCGGGGATGAACTTCAGGCGTCGTAAGTTCCTCAAACTTATGGAGCGTGTTGCTAATAATGAGATTGCCGAAATAGTCGTAGGGCACAAAGACCGCTTGTGTCGGTTTGGTTTCGAGTTTGTAGAGTGGTTTTGCCAGCTACATGGATGCAAGATAACAGTGCTGGGGAAAACCGAACTTAGCCCGTATCAAGAGTTGATGCATGACTTTATGAGCATTATGCATTGCTTCTCGTCCCGCCTCTACTTCCTGCGTCGTTACAAGGAAGAAATCAAAATTGACCCCGAAGCAAATCTTTCTTCATCCCTGGATGAATCGGAGTTAAACGTAGTACAGTTGTAGGAGGTCGATAAAGTGGAGTAAGAATCATGGCACTAACTAAGCTCAAAGGTCACAGGATAGAGACAAAAACGTTACGCAGCAAGCTTTTACGTAATGATTTTGACTTAAGCGAAACCAATAAGATGTTTAGCGACGTGACATTGTTCTTTCTGCTTGTCATTAAAGAAGACCCGGACGGTGTTTGTACGCACGGTATTGACTCCAAGCGTTACTACGAGCCACGTTTTTTTGGTGACCGGCCAACGCAAACCTTTCCATTTGAGGTTCCCCAAACATTTCGCAGAGCGGCTTTATCTAAGGCTTGCGGTATCTACAAATCTTGGAAGAGTAACTACGATAATTGGGTAGCTCTTGTTGAAAAGCGCAAAGCTCGCCGGACGGAATCTTCCGCCCGGCAGACTTTGGGCAAAGTTAACAAACGCGGGAAATCAGACAAGAAACACTGTCCGCCTATCCTTCCCACGAGGCTGAAACTGAATGCGAACTTGTATTCAGGGATGTTCAAGGAAGACACAGGATCCACCATTGTGCTAAAAATCCTGGTCAAAGGTCAGTGGAAGTGGGTTAAGTTTACCTACAAAAGTGCACCAATATCACCTGAGTGGAAAAAGTCAACACCAGCCATCATTACGAAGCCCGATGGCTCTGTGTGGCTCAACTGGACAATTGAACGTTACTGCATAGCAACAGGTGGCATTAAAACACTTATGCAGGATGGTAACAGAATTTGTGCGGTTGACACTGACTTAGACGGTGAGATTATGAAGGCGGTGATCCTAGACGTAGACGCTGATGGCTCTGTAAACGAATTAGCCAGAACCACATTGAGTGGTCACAGAAGCCATGTTAAGCGTAGGAAGTTACGTTTAGGTAAGATTGCCAAGTTGATGAGCAAAACAGGTCTAATCATCAAGGGTTTTGCATCAACTCGGTGCGAACAAATCAAGCGTTGTGAACGTGAAGCAGCAAATCAACTATCAGCACAGTTAATCGACTTTGCTCATCGTTGGAGATGCGCGGTCATCGTGTTTGAGTTTCTGGGCAACCTCAAACCTCAACTCGGTAGATACTCCAGACGTTCAAACCAAAAACGCGCTTACTGGCTCAAGTCCAAAGTCATGGATGAAACTTCCAGAAAGGCACGCCAAAACCACAACATCCTCAGTGCAAAAGTCAATCCCCGCAACACTTCAAAACTGTCGGCTATCGATGGCTGCGAAGTGCTCAGGACAAGTGATATGGATGTTGCCGAGTTGATGGCAAACAACCCTAAAGTCTGGGACAATTTCAAGCGCACACACGGCTATCATCCTGGAAGCTTGGCTGTAACCCGTAACGGCTATATCATCAATTCTGGATATAACGCGGCTAGAAACATCGGCATTAAATTTCTAACGCGATACTATGAAAGCCCAACTCTGGTAACACAGGGGTTTGATAAGGTTGCAAGCAAGGTCACCGGCTAAGTGTACTCCAATCTTATCAAAGGGAATGTGTAGATTCCCAAGTCTTTCCTACTTCACTACGCTCCAATCGGTAGAGGCAAGTCCTCAAACGCTGGTGGAAGCGACTACAGAGGAGAGTTTGAAAAAAGAGATTCCGGTTTATTCCGTTTTCTCGCTACAC
>NZ_CAWMYC010000083.1:0-2564 GCF_963872035.1 Scytonema sp. HK-05 | reverse complement strand
AAAGCGCACGCACTCGCGTTCGCGGAGCGTGTCCGTAAGGACTCAGGGGCTGACCTTATTGGGAGATAATTCCGGAATATCTCAGCATATGCAGCGTCAAATGATACTTATAAGGTCAGTTGCTCGCTGATGTTCGTTTTTAATCAGATTATATTAATTTTGTCAATAATAAATATACAAAACTTATTTTAGACTCTTTTATAAATAACAACATGCATGTCAAAACAATTTTGATTCTGGCAGCGAATCCTACCAATACCTCAAGGCTACGACTGGATGAAGAGGTACGGGAAATTGATGAGGGATTACGACGTGCAAACAAACGAGAGCAGTTCAACCTAGAGCAGAAATGGGCAGTGCGATCGCGAGACTTTTACCGAGCAATCCTCGATTATCAGCCCCAGATTGTACACTTGTGCGGGCACGGTGCAGGCAAAGATGGTATCGTCCTGGAAGATGAGACGGGACAGGCAGCATTGATCCGGGCAGATGCATTGGCGAGTATGTTTAAGCTGTTTGCCAGCAAAGGTGTCGATTGTGTCCTTTTAAACGCTTGTTACTCAGAAGTGCAAGCTTCGGCAATTAGCCAACACGTCAACTATGTGATTGGCATGAATAACACAGTTGGGGATAAAGCAGCCGTTGCCTTTGCTGTAGCGTTTTACGATGCAATGGCTGCTGGGGAAGGTGTGGAGTTTGCCTATGAGCTTGGCTGCTCTCAAATGATAACTTTTGTGGAGCAGCAAACTCCGGTACTCAGAAAAAAAGAGTTAATTACTGTCACCACACAGCCAGAAACGGAAGTTATTCCCCCCAACCCTTACCAAGGATTGTCTGCATTTGGGGAAGAGGATGCAGCATTCTTTTTTGGAAGAGAAACGTTTGTGAATGGCTTAGTTCAAGCGGTTCAGAAACAGCCTTTGGTAGCAGTGATTGGTCCTAGTGGGAGTGGCAAATCTTCTGTAGTGTTAGCGGGACTGATTTCACAGTTGCGGGAACAGGGAAGTTGGCTGATTGAATCTTTCCGTCCTGGGAACCAACCGTTTTATCAGCTTGCTTCTGCATTGGTGAGTCAATTAGAACCGAAAATGGGTGACACTCAACAACTGCGGGAAGCAGCTGGACTAGCAGCAGATATGCAGCAGGGCAAAGTCACCTTGCAGCAGGTGGTGTCTCGCATTACAGAACGCAATCCGGATAAACGTCTGTTGCTGTTTGCAGATCAGTTTGAGGAACTCTACACCCTTTGTCAGGTGAAGGAAGAACAAGAGCGCTTTGCTGATACGTTGCTCGAAGCTATTCACCAGAAAAGTTTAACACTGGTTTTCACTTTACGGGCTGACTTTTACGGCTATGTGCTTTCCTACCGTCCGCTTCGGGATGCGTTGCACGAGTTTACACCACAACTGCTGAGTTCCATGAATCAGGAGGAACTACAGGCGGCAATTCAGCAACCGGCACAAAAGCTGGAAGTACAACTAGAGGATGGACTGACTCAACGAATTCTCGATGATGTGGGGCAAGAACCTGGTAACTTGCCATTGTTAGAATTTGCCCTCACCCGACTGTGGGAGAAGCAGGAAAACCGGGAGCTAACTCACCAAGCCTACGATGAAATTGGCGGTGTCAAAAAAGCTATAGCCAATCATGCTGAACAGATTTATCAACAACTGAGTGAGGCACAACAGAAGCAGGCACAACGAATTTTTCTGCAATTAGTGCGTCCGGGGGAGGGGACAGAGGATACTCGGCGGCTAGCAACCCGTGCGGAAGTTGGGCAAGATAATTGGGGATTGGTGAGTTATTTAGCAGGATATCAAGCACGTTTGGTTGTGACGGGACGCCATGAACAGGAAGATACGGTGGAGGTGGTGCATGAAGCGCTGATTCGGGAATGGGGAACCCTGCGAGAGTGGATAAATGCTAACCGTCAGTTTCGCGTTTGGCAGGAACGGCTGAAGGTAGCATTACGTGAGTGGAAAAATAGCAACCATGACTCTGGGGCGTTGTTGCGAGGTGTGCCATTGACGGTGGCGGAAGATTGGCTGCACAAACGCGCGGATGAAATGACGCAGGAGGAGCGAGATTTTATTCAAGCTAGCGCACAACAACGGGATAAGGAGAAGCAGGAACTCGAACGCAGCCGGCGACTGGCAATTATCGTACTAGGTAGCTTCTCTGTGGTAGCTTTGAGTTTGGCAGGGATTGCTGGCGTGGGCTGGTGGAGTGCGGCAATCAGTCAAATTAATTCTCTTACTAATACTTCAGATGCGCTTTTGAACTCAAATGGGCGAGAAGCCGTAAAAACAAGTTTAAAAGCTGTTGTACAAATGGAAGGTACACCCTGGGTAGGGGCAAATACCCGGACGCAGGTGGAACTAGGATTAATGCATACAGTTCACAACGTCGCAGCCCCAAACACCTTGGGAGGACACGCAAAGCAAGTTAATGGTGTCAGCTTCAGCCCGGATGGCAAGATGCTGGCTTCTGCAAGTGCTGACAACACGGTGAAACTGTGGGACACCAGCACCGGCAAACAAATCAAAACCCTGACTGGGCATACA
>NZ_CAWMYC010000082.1:0-2567 GCF_963872035.1 Scytonema sp. HK-05 | reverse complement strand
AACATTACGTTTAACAATAACGGTGGCGCAGGAACTCAGGCAACAGCATCGGGAAGCGCGGGAGACATTACCGTCATAGCTAAGAATTCTTTTGAGACCAGTAATCAAAGTGGGCTAGGCAGCAAAACCTTTGGTACAGGTAATGGCGGAGTGATAAACGTTGAAGCTAATTCTTTTGTTGTCAGCAATCAAAGTGGGCTAGGCAGCAGTACCTTTGGTGTAGGTAATAGCGGAGTGATAAACGTTAAAGCTAATTCTTTTGTTGTTAGCAATAACAGTGGGCTAACCAGCACTACCTCTGGTGCAGGTAATGGCGGAGTGATAAACGTTGAAGCTAATTCGGTGCGGCTTGAAGAGGGATCTGGTTTTGGTGCGACTTCTTTTAGTAAAGGCGGCGTCGGTGAAATCAATATTAAAGTTGGCGATTTGGTAATCCGCAATTCTGGTATTGGAAATGAATCTTCATCGGGAAGTAATGGTGGAAAAATCAACATCGATGCAAATTCTTTTCGACTCGAATCTGCGGGTATCATTAGCACTACGGGCAAAGACAGCACGGGTAATGGCGGAGAAATCAACATTAATGTCGCAGGCTCTTTTGCTGTCAACAATTCAAATATCGATCTTAGAAGTTTTGGCACAGGTAATGCTGGAACTATCAGCATTACTGCCAAAAATATGCAGATTGAAGGTGGAATTCTCCAGAGTAATACTGATAATTTAAGTAAACCAGGAAACATTTATATTCGTGCCACAGACTCTTTTAAGGTGACTAAGGCAGGTATAACTGCTAACAGTTCAGGTACGGGCGATGCTGGAACAATCAGCATTATTGCCAAGAATGTGCAGATGGAAGGTGGAGGTATCGAGAGCAGTGCGTCTAATTCAGGTAAATCAGGCAACATCTCTATTAATGCCACAGACTCTTTTGTGCTGATCAATCTACCCAATGCACCCAATGCACGTATAACTGCTAACAGTTCTAGTATAGGTAATGCCGGAACTATCAGCATCACTGCCAAGAATGTGCAGATTGAACATGCGGTGGTTGATAGCGTGATACAGAGCACAGGCAAAGCCGGAGAAATCAACTTTAATGTCGCAGACTCTTTTGACCTCAAGTCTACAAGTATAAATACAAACACTTCAGGCGTGGTTGACGGTGGAAAAATCTACATTAGTGCAAAAAAATTGCAAATGGAAGATGCCAGTATTACTAGCGATGCAAGCAATATAGGTAGGGGTGGAGATATTGAGCTACAGATAGGAAACTTACTTTTGTTACGTGGTCAGAATTTTAGGAGTTTTATCTCCACCACTGCAGTCAGTGGTAGTGGTAATGGTGGCAACATAAGCATCAATGCTCCCAATGGCTTTATTGTGACTGTCCCGAATGAAAACAGCGACATTACCGCTAATGCATTTAGTGGTGGTGGTGGCAAAATCACAATCAAATCTTTAAGTAATTTTGGTATCCAACAGCGTAGTCGAGAAGACTTGAAGCGCCTGTTGGGAACCACCGAGCCAAACCAATTAAAGCCTGAAAATTCACCAACCAACGATATTACAGCATTTTCTCTAACCAGCCCGACTTTAGAAGGTCAGGTGACTATCAACACACCAGATTTTGACCCCAGCAAAGGATTTGTGGAACTACCCACGCTGCTAGCAGATATATCAGAGGTCATAGACACAAGCTGTGCTGCCTTTGCTTCAAGAGAAGGTAATAAGTTTACTGTTACCGGACGTGGCGGGTTACCCCCGAGTCCCTACGAACCCCTCAGTACTGATGTTGTATGGACAGATACTCGCACAAGAGCAATCACAACACACCAGCAAGGGAAAAAGGAACCTGCGAACTTACCACAGTCTAAACCTGAAGCTATAAAAATCGTCCCTGCTACGGGTTGGGTGTTCAACGGCAAAGGGCAAGTTACCCTCATCTCCCATGCATCTAATCCTAATGGTATAGGGACTCCTCCTGCTAGCTGCCCAAAACGGTGATATCATGTTCGGCTAATTAGTTATGATTTCCACGTTGACTGCACCCCACCCCTTAATCCCCTCCCCGCGAGCGGGGAGGGGACGTGAAACGCAGCTTTACGGGGGTGGGGTTCTTAGGTAATGATAAGTATTTAACCGGACTTGATATCACCTCATGTCAAAAGCCTGGTCACGACGACCGGGCTTTTGATCACAAACAGTGGGGTTATCCCCTTCGGTTAGTTATAGAGTTTCGTTATAAATAAAATGCTCTAATAATGTCTACCACTGGCGGCTTGCCAATTCCGGAAAATTAAACTTTTTAAATGGTTTAGTGCTAGTGTACATAAAAGTTATTACTTACAACAGTATACATTAAGAATCATGCAAGTGCAATTATGATTTACTAAGTATTGGTGCAAATACCATAAAAACTGGAGGGTGCAATGTCCAAGTTGGGTACTCGTTGGGGTTGGCTCTTAGGAATTGCGATGGGTGGTGTGTATATTTGGAGTGCACATTGCGCTTATGCTCAAATTACACCAGATGCCACTCTACCCAATAATTCTATCGTCACACCCTCT
>NZ_CAWMYC010000081.1:0-2613 GCF_963872035.1 Scytonema sp. HK-05 | reverse complement strand
AGTTAATAAAAAGCCGCCACTAAACGGCGGGGCTTTAAACCCCATTTTTCGGTAACGCACCTAAAATCCGAGGTGGTGCCCTACTCTCTTCGATAAAACACCCTACAATATTTTATCCATACTCCCAAAGGCGATCGCTGTGCAACTTATCTAATTGATTGTAGCGATCGCGGAGCGCGTCCGGCACGGGTTCCAAGTGGAGCTTGGAACTGCACGGCAAAGCCCGTGCAACGACGCTGGAAGCGTCGCCGTGCTAAGGACGATCGCAACTTGCTCCAAAATATTTCGACCTATTTGGTATTAGAAACTTCTGGGCTACGAATCACTGTATGTCCCTTCTCACCTTGTTGAATCGCCAACACCAATGGACGCTCATTCGCTTTTGCATTTGGCGGTAATGCTTGAAACAAATAAATCCAGCCGCCACGTTCTAGAAGTATGCGCCAAACTCTAGGTTGTTTAGGATTGCTGATATCAGTATCTTCCTTTCCACGCAGGTCATCAAATAAACCTCTATCTCCTATAATTCGGTACTTTTCCAGGGATGGATCTGCAAACACGTCATCAAGTTTGCGTCCCAATGCAAACTTCTCTTCAGGTGTAATTAAGGCTACTACAGGCAAGGTGGAATTTTGACCAGCGTCTCGGCGAGCATCTGCAAAGCCTTGCCAGCGAGCTAACCAAAATATGAAAATTAATACCCAGGATACTATAACTATTTCATTCACCAATGAGCGCAAAAACTGAACTGAACGCAGTTGTACAGAAGTAAATACAGCCAGAGAGTCTAATTGTTTACCTATCCATGAACGCCTACGTTGGGTTGCGCGGCTCGTTCGAGCTGATCGAAATTGGTTGAATGTGTTAACAAATGCTTCAGTTATTATCCAAATGAGCCATAAAGTGAGTTGAATGGCAATTACCGCTAGGAGAAAAGCAAACACAGTTCTCAATATTGCCCAACCATCTCCCAGAAATATCTGTAAAGGAACAAAAAGAAAAGACTGTGCCGGAAAGTCAAGATTAGTGACTTCTAGTTGAAAGAAGTAGAAATATGACCATCGGTAAATCCAGCCTGCAAAAAACAGCGCAATACCTAGTAAGCCGACGACACTGGCAAATTTACCTAAAATATTGGGTTCCTGATTTGGTTGGGGAGCCTGGGTCACAGAAGCATTCCAAAAGTAAAGAAATTGGCAATGTTAGTACAGAATTGTACAACTTGTAGTGTCGTCTATGTCATTCTGAGTGGAGCGAAGCGGAACGAAGAATCTCTAGATGCTTCGCTTCACTGTCGTTTCGCTCAGCATGACATACTACAATACAAATTTATAAAATGCACTACTTAGTACTATCTACTAATTCATCAATTGGTTTGCCTTATTTTACGGAAATTTGGTAGATAGTTGTGAAGTTTAACAAAGAAAGTGAAATGCTATAGAAAACACTTTTAAAACTATGAAACCTTATTTCAAGGTATTATTTGTGGTGGTTGTAGCTACGGCAACAGGATTAGTAGCCAACTCCCAAGCTGTCACTGGTCAGAATGTAGAAAAGAAAAATTTATTATTGACACAAGCACAAGTCCAAGTGCAGCCAGTTGCAATTTCTGTAGCGTTACCAGAACTAGCAGATGTCTCGCTTAAGGGGGGTAAATCACTTAGCGGACGGGTGACAGCAATTGATTCATCAGCGCAAACACTATCGATGCAGCGTAGTGACAAAACTCTCCCGGTTCCCTTAAAAGAAGTTGAAAAAGTTGTTTTCAGAAATGGTGCGACAGCTTACAGAAGCAATGGACAGCAGATTATTCGCGGTGAACGAGATCGCCCTAAAGGTCAGCCAGTCACTTGGAACAATCTTCCACTTGGAACTTTTACAATTAAAAATGCTACTCAAGGTTTAGCGGTGGTAAACTTAGTACCACCTGTCGTTTCCCCAGAGCGGTTGCTTGGTATTCAGTCAGTAGCGAAAGATAGACAGTATGTCGTCGATGAAATGCAGTTTAATCTGCAACAAAAAACGATGTCTATTCGAGCGACACCTTATTAATACGAAAACGAATTGATATGAGTTCGTTGTATGAAAAAAATTATCAGTCGTCTACTGGCATTGGGTGTGTGCATAACTCCTGTTTCTGCATCGCTCATGGTTCAACACAGTTGGGGACAGACTCAAAATCAAGCTCAACAAGCAGAACGATTATTAGAGCAAGGGAAACAACAGACACAGCAGCAAGAACACCAACAGGCAATACAAACATTGCAGGAAGTTCTCACTCTTGCACGAGAACTCAAAGATAAAAAACTGGAAGCAACTGCACTGCTTGGGCTTGGTTTGAACCATGACAACATTGGTAAGCGTCAGCAAGCACTAGAGTTCTACAACCAATCTCTGCCCCTTTCTCGCGCAGTGGGCGATCGCTCTGGGGAAGCCACAACCCTCAATAACATCGGTGGAGTCTACGACGATTTAGGACAAAAGCAGAAAGCACTAGAGTACTACAACCAATCTCTGCCCCTTAGACGCTCCGTCGGCGATCGCACGGGCGTTGCCACAACCCTCAATAACATCGGTGGAGTCTACTCCGCTTTAGGACAAAAGCAGAAAGCA
>NZ_CAWMYC010000080.1:0-2635 GCF_963872035.1 Scytonema sp. HK-05 | reverse complement strand
TAATGAACCACAGATGGACACAGATGGACACAGATAAATAATTACTTCATTCAAACGAGAAGCCCTCTAAGGCGGAAAGGGAGACTCGGGGCATACGTGTCAACAATCACGTTCAAACGTTTATCCCACGTTGATTTGACCCCACACGCCAGTCGCTGTGAGTTCGGGAAACCCGCCTGCATGGCTAGCGCTCCTCCTGCAGCGCTGGCTCCCCTTAATCCCTCTGCACGGCTGTTTGATTCGATATGGGAGGAAATTTTGTCAACGCACTTTTTTGGAATTTGGGTAAGTTGGTAGAAGCGCTATGTCAGTGACAAAATCTCAAACTCAAACTCCAGATTATGGCTGTTGAGAAAATTGTGAGTGAAATGATCCACCACATTCGTATCACTCAATTCCAAGTTGTAAAAATTCACAACCTCATGCTCAAAATAAGGTCCAGCGTGCCAAGTTCCTACCTCTAACTTGATAAAGCAATTTCCTGGAATGCGGAAAGCTGCTATATCTTCTAAATATGGTTCATCAATATTATTATTAGGAGGACAAACCGCAATTAACCAGTCCTTGCCTTCCAATGAACCCAAACATTGAGTACATTGTACATGGCGAGTGATAGTGTGAAATTTGCGTCCTCTGCGGTGCAGTTGCATGATATAAAAGCGGGGGATACCTCTGTCAAGTACGAGTTGAGCATCTTCTGCATCAAAGGATTTACCGTCTAACTCAGGAAAAATCACCTGTCCATATCGACGAAAACTTTCCGGCGTTATCCATTCAGCCCGCAATTGTTGAACTGTCTTTGATGTACTCATATCAAACCTGCTTGCACCCACATTATTTTACCCTTGATTCCCTCTCCTTTCAGGAGAGGGTTAAACAAAAGTCTGCGAAAACGACTCACTTTAATTCCTGCAGTTGTTTGGGAATGAGTGACTTGGGAATAATAGAAGCTTGTTTTTCGGGATCTGAAGGTTTTGTATACAACCAAGCCCAAGCAATTAAAACCGCTTGAAAGGGAAGTCTAATCACATGTACCCAGGGTGAATTTGGTATATGGTCAATTTTAATGAGATTTACTGCCATATTGATGTTGGATGGGTAAACAGCAATAAAAAGAGCAAGTAGCCCCCAAGCAGCAGCTTGACTTACAGGCGGAACTAATAACCCGATACCACCCAAGATTTCATAAAAGCCACTCAGATAAACTATTTCTAAAGGGTAGGGGAGTTGCGGCGGCACAATTCTGACATACTGGTCAGCAGATGTAAAGTGCGTCACTCCGGCTACAATCATACATACCGCTAGGATGACACGAAAAATTTCCTTGAGATTGTTCATCGATTCCCTTGACTGTATAGTTGCGTCCACTTCTTCAGTTTCTTTGTCTGATGTCACTACGTCTTCAGCCAACAGTGGGAAAAATGAACGAGGAGGTAGGGGAATGAAGCAGATTATAGTAATCAATAACAAGGATTACCCATCTCAAGGCTTAATGTATGGTGGCAAATTTTAGTAGGCGTAAATTTCTTTTGTATGGTTCAGCTACCTTGAGTACTAGTTTACTGCTAAAAGCTTGCAGTAGCAACTCAACAACGACAGGGAGTAGCCCAGGGTTTAAGATAGCGATCGCCCTCCCTGGAGTCATTAGCGATCAAGCCTGGAACCAATCTGGTTACGAAGGCGTACAGCTTGCTAAACAAAAGCTGGGTGCAGAAACATCCTATGTAGAACAAATAGCACAAGCAGACCAAACCGAAGTTCTCTCAGATTTTGCGCGTCGCGGCTATAACCTAGTATTTGCCCACGGCGGACAATTTGATGCTGCTATTCAACAAGTCGCGCCGCAGTTCCCCAACACTTTCTTTGTCGGTGTCAATGGTGCTGTGAACGGTTCCAACATCGCTGCTTTGCGAATTGACCATTTGCAAGCGAGTTATCTCTGCGGAATGATCGCTGCATCAATGACTAAATCCAATCAACTAGCTTACATTGCAGGACAACAATTTGATGCTACCCAACAAGAACTACGCGGCTTTGAATTAGGAGCAAAATCTCTCAAGCCAGACATCAGAATTAGTTCTACATTCACGGGTGACTGGAACGATGTAGCCAAGGCAAAAGAAGCCACTCTTGCGATAATTTCTTCTGGCAGTGATGTCATCTATCAATGGTTAGATAGTGCTTCGGCTGCAGTTTTGCAAACTGCAAGCGACAAAGGGGTTTATGCTTTTGGTAACACGAAAGACCAGTTAGAAATTGCACCCAAAGCAGTTTTAACAAGTGCGGTGAAGCGGCTTGATTTAGCGATCGCCTATTTAGCAGAACTCGCAAAACAAAATCAACTCAAAGGTCAAATTTACACGATAGGTTTAGAAAAACCAGATATTTTATCTTTAGGAAAATTTGGGGCGATGGTTCCCGAAGCACTCAAACAAAAGGCACTAAATACAAAAGAGGAAATTGTTGCTAAAAAAATCACCTTTGAAAAATGCCAAGAAGCTGGCAAAGATACCCGCTGCGTGAAAAAAGCCACAGCTTAAAATCTCATTTTATAGCGGTTTGTAACCCTTGTAAGGTAGACAAAGAAATAATGAACCACAGATGGACACAGATGGACACAGATAAATAATTACTT
>NZ_CAWMYC010000079.1:0-134244 GCF_963872035.1 Scytonema sp. HK-05 | reverse complement strand
AATGAACCACAGATGGACACAGATGGACACAGATAAATAATTACTTCATTCAATATTAGCCCCCTTTTTAAGGGGGTTGGGGGATCTAAACGACGGTGGATTGGGTATTTGAGCGTGAAGTTGACATCTATGGCAGGGCAGGACAGCCTACAAAAACTGTATTCAAGGCAAATGAGAACCGCTACAAGTACAGTTGCCTTGATTTTCAAAATCTGTCTAAATGTCTTTGGTATAAATTACACCTTTTTGCTAAAATGCGTCATGTTAACTTTTTTGTCCTTAGAAAAACCAATTAAAAATTAGATAAAATGCCGAAACGGCGTAAATCTCAAATTTTCTTTCACCAATTCTCAAAGCTCAGCTTGGCTACCAAAGTCAATCATCTGACACTTAAATTCACAATTCTAAGTGTATTGATAGCCATTTTGATAACTAAATATATGGCAGAACAGTTTGTAAAATCATCTGCCCAATATTCATTGAATCTACCGACATCGGCTTCACCTGCTAGTGTCCAAGTTGCTGCCAAATCATCCACCCAACAAAATTCCAAATCACTAACTGCACCTTTGCCAACTCCTGCTGTCGAGGTTGCTGCCAAATCACCCGCCCGACAAAAGTTCAAATCACTGACTCCACCTCCACCAGTTCCTGACTGGGCTGTTGCCAAATCACTGCCTATTCCGTCTCGTCAACCAGAAAAACAAGATTTAGAAGTCGTCTACAATCTCAAAAAGCCTCCAAATTTTAAACACTCTCAAGAGTTGCAAGCCATTGTTAACGATGTTGTAGAGCTTGCTACTGATCAAAGTCTGCCTACAAAGCCTTTATCGATTACCTTAATAGATGCAAAAACTAGCGAAACAGCCGGATATCAAGAAAATACACCAAGATATCCCGCTAGTGTCATTAAAATGTTTTGGATGGTCGTTTTGTATGCCCAAATAGAGAATGGTATTTGGAAAAATGAAAAGGATTTTGCTCCTTATCTGGCAAAAATGATAAAGGAGTCTGATAATGAGGCTGCTAGCTTTATTCTTGACGAAGTCACAGGTACGCGTTCTGAACCAGAACTAAAGAGTGAAAAGTTTAAAGTTTGGAAAAACAAACGCCAACAAGTTAACCGGTTTTTCCGACAAGCAGGTTACAAAAATATTAGTGTTATTCAAAAAACATTTCCCATTGACTACATTAATCTTCCAGAACCTGAGGGGAGTGAATCACAGCTGCTAAGTAACCCAGGGGACTGGAATAGGATAACAACTCAACACGCAGCCAGACTATTGTACGAAATTTGTTACGCCGGGCAGGCTGTTTCTGTGCAAGCTAGCAAAAAAATGTGTGGATGGCTAAAAAGAGATTTAAATCCCAAAGTTTGGCGATCGCCAGACTCTTATGATTTCAACCCTGTACGCACCTTTTTTGGTGAGTCTTTACCCCATACTCGTGTTCGTTTACATTCTAAAGCTGGCTGGACTTCTATTTCTCGCGCAGAAGCGGCAATGGTTGTCACAGAGAATAGTAAAGCTACTTATATTTTGGCGATTTTCGCTCCAGACTCGGCATACGCTGATGAGGTAGATATTTTTCCCAAGATGTCTCGTCTTGTCTATAACCGCATGACTTCTCGCAGTTCCAAATAATGGGTATTTTTTTATACCTATAATGAGTCTCACAAAACTTTCACCATCGCTGATCTCAAAACCAGCAAATGCATGATAAGGTGTTAAGTCCCTTGTCATCCTTTGCCACCTAAACCAATGCATTCGTACTATCTAAACCCCCAACACCTTGAGGAATTAGTCAAAGGTAGCGGTATAGATTTAGACCTTGCTAGACTCAATTTTATGTCTCTACAAGGCAGAACAACTTATGACTACTTATTGATTTCTGAACATCTACCCCGTACAAATACTGGAATGGTAAGAAGTGGGTGGTTGCAGCGTTACGCCCATATTGCTGAAGGTGGTTGGTGGTGTTCTGGACTTGATCCCCTCAATCATTGGCAAGCAATGGAGTGGGGGTGCTTTAAGCCCAACCAACCTCGATTAAATGAAAATAACAAGTTGATTAAGTACGAACATCCCCCCAGCACACCAACACGCGTATTTTGTCTGCGGGTATCACTACGTATTTGGCAGCAAGTCGCCCAACGTTACAATGTCGCCATACCTGACAATATCAACATTGCCTGTAATGGTGAAGCCGAAGGCTTTTGGCAATGGGTTATGGAACAGAACATCCCCGTCATAATTTGCGAGGGTGTTAAAAAAGCAGCAGCACTGTTGACACAAGGATACGCAGCTTTAGCCATCCCTGGAATTACCAGTGGTTACCGCGTCATCAAAGATAACTTTGGCAAAGTGATTACTCGCCAGCTTATCCCCGACTTGGCGGTGTTTACCAATACTCGGCGCATCTTTTACATTTGCTTTGATTTTGAAACTCAACCTAAGACAATCGCAGCGGTAAATAATGCCATCTCCCAGCTAGGATTTCTCTTCCAAGAAACAAATTGCCTTGTTCAAGTCATTCAACTTCCAGGAATAGAAAAAGGGGTTGATGATTTTATTGTCGCCAAAGGTGCAAGTGCTTTCGAGGCGATGTATCGGCAAAGCATTGATTTAGAAGTTTACCTTGCCCAAATCAAACCCCACAGCGAGTTAACCATTCCTGCTGCACTCACCCTGAACCGCCGCTATTTAGGAGAAATACCGTTCCCCACGTCTGGATTAGTGGGAGTCAAGTCTGCAAAAGGAACAGGGAAAACCACAACAGTGCAAGCTGTTGTGAATCAAGCCAAAAGCAGAAACCAACCCGTTTTATTAATGACTCACAGAATCCAATTGGGACGCTTTTTATGCGACAAAATCGGCATTCAATGGGGAATGGGTAAAGAGGAATGGTTTCGTAATCAGCGCTTAAGCGCTTACTACAAGCCTAATTCTCTCGGATTGTGCATTGATTCCCTTTGGAAGCTGAATCCTGAAGATTGGCGAGGGGCGATAATAATTTTGGATGAAGTCGAACAATCTTTATGGCATCTACTTAACAGCAATACTTGTAAAGATAAGCGCGTCAAAATTCTAAAAGTATTCCAGCAGATTATTTCCACAGTTTTGATAACTGGAGGGTTAGTTATTGCCCAAGATGCTGATTTATCAGATGTTTCCTTAGAATATTTGCAGGGATTGGCAGGAATTAAAATAACACCTTGGGTGGTTGTGAATCAGTGGAAACCACAGCAAGGTTGGGATGTGACTTTCTATGATTCTCCAAACCCAACTCCCTTAATTCATCAACTGGAACTCGATTTAATTACAGGACAAAAATGTTATGTCACAACCGATAGTCGCACTGGACGTTACAGTTGTGAAACAATCGAACGTTACCTCAAAGAGCGTTTAGAAAGATTGAAACAGCAATTTCCAAAAACTCTGGTTATCAGCAGTCACACGACAAACACACCAGGACATGAAGCCGTTGATTTTGTAGCAAATCTCAATCAAAAAGTGACTGAATACAACACTGTTTTTGTCACTCCTAGCCTTGGTACGGGAATTAGCATTGATGTCCAACATTTTGACAGAGTTTATGGTATTTTTCAAGGAGTCATCCCTGATACGGAAGCACGACAAGCATTAGCAAGAGTACGCGATGATGTACCGCGCATCGTCTGGTGTGCTAAGCGAGGAATTGGCTTCATTGGCAGTGGAAGCACAAATTATCGTTCATTGTCTTATTGGTATCAGGAAAATCAAAAAGAAAACTTAGCTTTACTTAGTCCGCTGCATAAAGTTGATGTAGATTTGCCGTTAGTGTATGATCCAATGCATTTGCGGACTTGGGCAAAATTATCTGCAAGGGTGAATGCTTCTATTACCCTCTACCGTCAATCTATGAAAGATGGGTTGATTGCTGATGGGCATCAAATTCATGTACGAAGTAATGATGTACAAAAAAATATTGTCCGAGATTTACGCCTTGCCTTATTAGCAACTGACCCCAATGATTTTGCAAACCGTAAAAGGTTGATTTTAGAAATATTCCAAGTCCAGAAAGATTGGTCTCATAGCCGCAAAAAATCAAAAGAAATTGATATTAAAATCAGAGAAATCAAGCGGCGAAATCAATTAGCGGCTGCAACGGCTGTAGCTAATGCTCAGGATATTGATTACGTGGAATATGAACAGCTTTTAGTGAAACACTCGCTCACAGATGAGGAACGCAACCAAATTAATAAATATACTCTTAGACAGAAATATGGTATTGAAGTCACTCCTCTGCTAAAATTATGGGATGACAAAGGGTATTATAGCCAATTATTAACACATTATTATCTAACTCATGAAAGCGAGTTTCTTCGCCTGAGAGATAAACAAGAATGGCATCAGCAATTGTCTTGGGGTGAAGGTAAAGTTTTTCTGCCAGATTTAAAGACTAATACCCTTAAAGTTGAGGCGTTCAGGGCGTTAGGAGTGCTACAGTTCCTCGAACCAGAACGAGAATTTACCGAAAATGATGCAGATTTGTTGTTACTGAAAAATATTACTTATCAGTGTAGTAAACATATCAAAAGGGCGCTTGGTATTAATTTATTGCAGGAAAAAAAGTATATTTCAGCGATAAAAATACTCAATAGACTGTTGAATTTGTTGGGTTTGAAGTTGAAGCGGGTAAGTAATGGAGTCTATCAAATAGACACTGAGACGCTTTATGATGGCAGAGAAGAAATATTTGCTGTCTGGCAACAACGTGATGAGTTGATGTTGGCAAATGTCAAGGGTATGCTTGATGATTCTTCACCCTGGAAGGGTGAGGCTACACAAACAAAGCCTGCCTACGCAGGCTATTTATAATGCAATACGGTTCAGTTAAGGATTTTAGTGGCATTCGCGTTCTCTGTAGAGACGCGCCATGGCGCGTCTCTACAATGTGGTTCTACTAAGGGTTTTCGTCTTATCGGAACCGTATTGATTTATAATGAACGACATATGCGGTGAATTGCCCATAATCAGAGAACCCCACCCCAGCTTTGGCTTACGCCAAAACCGCCCCTCCCCGCTTGCGGGGAGGGGTTAGGGGTGGGGTTCTACTCGCTGTACTCTGCTTCTAGAAAGCCTTTAATTGTCTCAACCGAAATGCTGACAAGAGGATTTTTGTAAATCGCATCCAGCGCTTGTTTCAACGCCTCAGTACTACCTGCTGTGAAGGCACTCCACAGCCTCTGTCTCAGAGTGGGGTTGCGCTTGATTTGCTGCTGAACTGTTTGAATTATAGCCGTTTGTTTCTGGGTTTCTGTTGTAGCGGGGTAATTTTGATTGAGTTGATTGCATAATTCTTGAATTTCTTTCCTTGCTTGTGCAAGATTTTGTTTCTGTTCTGAAACACTCTTACCTATCACAGTACCATCATTTTTCTCAATAATCTGCACGACTTCCGAATTAGTGAAACTATATTTGGAACCTGGAGATTGTTCTGGCATTGTTTTTATTCCTTAAATGAAAGCTTTTCATCTCATATCTTCTTAGCTATAACAGTGCCATCATTTTTCTCAATAATCTGCACGATCTCGGAGTTGATGACTGCTGAACCTGGAAGTGTTTTACCCTCCACGACGGGAGGAGAGTTAAAAATTTCGTGGTTATAAAACTTGCAACCTTCTTGAATTTTTAAAATAGTATTTCTTGTCTCTTCTATCCCATTCAATCGTAACTCCCATAGACGGGACAGGATTTCAGAGTCAGCAATATTTCCTAATGCAGAAGCAGCACTCAAACGAACAGATAAGTATTCATCCTGTAAACGCAGAATTAGGGCATCTACATTGCCGATTTGTGCAAATAGATCAGTGAGACTCAAACGAATAGATGAGACTTGATTCTGTAAAGCCAGAAATAAGGCATTTTCTGCCTGCTGATTGCCAATTTTTCCTAATGCAATAGCGGTACTCAAACGAACAGATGATTGATGCTGTGAAACCAGAATTAGGGCATTTTCCATATGCTGAGTGGAGATTTTTACTAATGCAATAGCGGCACTACTACGGACATCTGAGTATTCATTTTGTAAAGCCAGAATCAGGGCATCTACTGCCTGACGATTGCCGATTTTTGCTAATGCATCAATGGCACTACTACGGACATCTGAGTATTCATTTTGTAAAGCCAGAATCAGGGCATCTACTGCCTGACGATTGCCGATTTTTGCTAATGCATCAATGGCACTACTACGAACAGATAAATTTTTATCCTGTAAAGCCAGAATCAGGGCATCTACCGCCTGCTGATTGCCAATTTTTTCTAATGCATAATCGGCACTCCCACGGGCATCTGAGTATTCATAGTGTAATATATTACTTGAAAATGCATTAGCATATTCAGAACGTGTAATACCTAAAAGCTCAATCTTAAGTGTTTGAGGAACATTCAACCCCAAAATCAATCCAACCGTCTTCTCCTGAAACTCTGGCTTCACCTCCCCCGCCAACCTCGCCGCCAACATCAAATCCACATCCAACGCCAACTTCACCACTCGCATTGCCTGCGCCTCTTTTTCTTCCAACGCCAACATCAGCGCTAGCGGTTCTGTCCACTTCAGGTAATTGAGGTAATCACGTTTCAACTTGGCATCACTCAGGCAATGTAGCTGTTTTAGCAAGTATTCCGCCGCATAGTATTCTTGCAAGAGCTGGTGGCGAAACTCAATTTGGTTGTTGCTTTGCACCTGAATGAGGTGATGCTCTAGCAAATCCTCTAACCAGCGTTTAGCATAGTCGCGGGGCTTATCAAACTTCTCCCGTTCTAGATACTGGGTGAGGATGTCTTCTGCTTCTCCTTTGGAAATATTCAAGCGAAGTTCTGCTGGCGCTGCACCCTGCATCATGTTGAACGCTAACTGTTGCAACAATTCAGAACACCAGTGGCGATAGTTCTCAAAGGCTGGGACACCTCTTTTGAGTTGATTGTCATAGAGACTGGCAAAGTCCTGAAATGCCGCCCCCAAATTGGTGGGTATTTTACCTCCCTCTTGGGCATAGACGCGACACAGCATCCATAGCAGCAGGGGTGTTTCAGCAAATTTCCGCTGGCGGTCATTCAACTGCGGTAGCATTTGCTCTCCCTGCTGTCCAAGGTACGCCCGGACAAACGCTTGCATCTGAGTTTCTGTCAGGGGTTGCATTTCCAGTTGCTTGGTAAAATGGAAGTCTCGCCCTAGACTCAAATCTCGCGTGGTAAATATCATGGGAGTGCATCGCTTGTATTTTTGCCGAAATTTCTTTAACTCCTCTCTGGCTTGTTCGTCGGGCAATTCGTTCAACCCATCAACTAACAACAAAAACTGACCCTTTAACAGCAACCTTTTAATATCAGTTTCTTCGAGTTCTTCAAGCGATGGATCATGTGTAGCCAAAAAATCCCGAATGATATCCAATACAGAAGTTTTGTATTCTCTAAGTCTCACTAGCACGGGGATCTGACCTAACCCCCCAGCCCCCTTCCCTACGAGGGAAGGGGGAGAATCTTCTTCCCCCCTCTCCGCTTCGGAGAGGGGGGTAGGGGGGAGAGGTTTTGTAGCTTCTTCCCACAACAGCCGCTCTAATGCTGTTGATTTTCCTGAGCCGGGTTTTCCTACCAGCAATACATGCTTTACCGCATATTTACGGATAGCCTCCAGCACGTTAAGCCGTTCAATTTCCTCTTTTTCCTCAGATGACATTCCTTGCTGCTGTTTGAGCGGTACTGTTTGCACCATTAACCCAATATCATTCAGCGGCTGCTTACCTACTGTATCTGTGGATGTGTAATTATTCGACCAGTACTGATACTTCGGTTCAGTGGCGATCGCTTCGAGATATGCCTGAAACTCAGGATTGGGAGTAGCAGCCATGCAAAGAGAGTGCGTATATTTATATATAACTAAACATACAAAGCTAAATCAAAAGAATCCAGATTTCTTTGCCAAATGTATTGCTATCACTGAGATGCGCCCTACAGAGCTTTGGCAGGGCAATGTTTCTTATTTTACAAATTCTCATCAACTAAAAAGTTCAAAAATTAAGCTCCTAGTGGCACAACATCTGTTTGTTTTACCAACTCGGCTGCGTATGCTAAAGCTGCTTCTACCTGCTCTTTGCTGAGTCCGTATTCTTACATGACTTCTTGCTTATCCATACCGCCTGCTAACGAACCAATCACAATAGAGACAGGAATTCGGGTTCCGGTGATCACGGGTGTACCGTGATGAATCTGAGGATCGACGTAGATATGAGGAGCTATTTCCATTTAATCAATGCCCTGTATTAGCTGTATAACAAAAACTACATATGATCAAGGAAAAAAGGTGCGTTGCTCACCTCGAACGATAGGCAAGGCGGAGGCTTTGTACTAAAATCACCAGAGATGCAACTGCCATCAATCCACCCCAAAACCAATAAGGTAACAACAACCGCTGCTGTATTTGCGCTGTATCCGAAAGTCCCAAGGGACCAGCACTATAGCTAAACAAATAGTCCAGCTGATGATACGTACTCACACAAGCTTGCACGCCGAGAAATTGAACAGTAAACCCCTGCACCCAACGCGGCGCTTTCAAGGCAATACCTAGGATAATTAAACCTAGTAGAGGAATCGCCACAATTCCAAAGAGCGATCGCACCCAAATTATCGTCGAAACTAGTAAGAAAACACCTAAAATTTTTAAACTGAGCGTTGCCAGCTTAAAACTGCGGGAAGCCAAAATCAAAGCTGCACCAGCAATCGGTGGTCCCATTGGTCCTGCCGCTGCAACTAAAGCTGGACCAATTGGTGCCAAAGACAAGGACATGGCATAACTTGCTACACCGGAACCGTTACCAAAAATTTCCAATTTCCGAAACTGTCCGCCCAATAGCAGTGCCATCAAGCCGTGACCCATTTCGTGAAACCAAGTTGCCAGGATGGTAAATGGGTATAAAATATAATTACCTGCTGGTACTTGCCACAGTAAAATCGTGGCGATCGCTGCGGCAATAAGCCACGTAAGCCCCATGCGGTCAACTGCTGGCGGCGCTTCTTTTGTTAGCAAGGGTTCAAAATCTTTGCCAAGGCTGCTCATGGGTCACTTTCCTAAACGTATTCACCCGACTGCTTTTGTTGCAGTTTTATCCATGCTAACTACAGTTTGTGTCTGGCGGCGACTATCAACCACCAGACACAAATCATTTTTGAATTTATACTAGTACACAGGGCGCGGAAATAAACCGACCATCTGTAACAGGTCAAAAGCTAGGAAAAAAGGACTTTTGACTTTTGACCGCAACGCTATCGCTCAAGGGCATGCTTTTGACTTACAAAGGTAGCGGTACTAGAGCCTTCGTTATACAAGTTGAAACAGGAATGTTACCATATCTCCCTTACCCAAACTTATGCGATCGCCTGGGCGTAGGCGGTGCCGATTTCCTGGTAATAGGGGCAAGTTATTGATGTAGGTGCCATTGGAACTTCCGACATCTTCGATGTAGTGGGCGTCTCCCTCTACCCGAATATCGGCATGAATCCGCGAAACAATTTCCGAATTCGGAAATCCTGAAACATCTACATCTGGGGGGATGCGATCATTAGGCTTGCCCATATGAATAACAGAGAGGTTTTGCGGCAATTCAATTTCCCTGTCTGTTTGGATGTGAAGCAGCCGTGCCGTCACCTGCTGCAACTGAGTTCTAGAAGCAGATGGTACGACTGTGGGCGGTGGAGTTTGGGCTGGGGGTGGTGCGGGTGGTGCGGATAGTTCCGGTGCCGGGGGTGGAGTGGGTGGTGCGGATAGATCCGGTGCTGGGGGTGGAGTGGGTGGTGCGGAGAAATCCGGCGCTGGGGGTGGTGCAGCGACGTTTGAAGGCGGGGCGCTACTTTGTGTGACTTCCACTGATGGATCAGGAACCGAAACCGCTGTTGGTGGTAAGGATGCGGAATTAGCGGAGGTGTAATTAGCAGTACTTACCCCTATGGGTTGTGGTTGTACAAGAGGATCAGGGTTAACAAAGGGTGGTAAATCTGGTGGGAGATCAGGTGCGACGGTTGCGGCAACACCAGTGGGAGCACCTGCACGCAGGTTATAACCACACTGACCGCAAAAAGCTGCATCTGCTTGCACGTTTGCCCCACAGCTGGGACAGTTAGTAGTAGCTGGTAATGGGGTGTAGCAAGCTTCACACTGGACAGCGCCGTCTGGGTTTGGGTGATTGCAATTAGGGCAGACGATCATGAGGTTAAGTCTTTGTTGAAGTTCAATCGTAAAATAGTGCTAGCAAGCAGAGGGGCAACTCTGGCTTCCGATTTTAACAAGTACGTTTGAAGGCTGAAGTATGAAGTATTAAGTCATGAAGTGTGATTAATTTTTCATCCTTTATACTTCATCCTTCGTACTTTATCCTGCATCCTTTTTGAGGTCACTTCCTGCTGCTGCATCTAGCAACCACCAAAGTTCTCCTTGAGGTTGAATCAAGCGCGATGGGTAAGTGAATTCATCTGCCACTGGTGCAAAAATTTGAGCAAGAGCTGGTCTTTTATTGGCACCAGCAACTATAAAGATAACGCAGCGAGCAGAGTTAATGAATGGATAGGTGAAGGTGATGCGGGGGTTTCCATCTTTGTTCCCTACGGTAATGAGCTTATCTGTTACTTTTAAGGCTTCTGTATGCGGAAACAAAGATGCGGTGTGAGCATCATCTCCCATTCCTAATAAAATGACATCCAAAGAAGGCAACTCGCCTGGTGAGGAGTGAAAAAATTCTTGCAGATGTCTTTCGTAGTCAGCTGCTGACACTGCCGGGTCATTTTGATTTGTAGGTATGGCGTGGATGTTACCCGTTGGGATATCAACGCGATCTAACCAAGCACGACGCGTCATCAGTTGATTGCTATCTGGATGGTCGGGTGGGACGTAACGTTCATCTCCCCAAAATACATGAATTTTATCCCATGGCAGTTTTTGGGTAGAGATTGCTTCGTACAACGGTTTAGGTGTGCTGCCACCAGATAGAGCAATGGTAAATTGCCCCCGCTCTTGAATAGCAGTTTCCATCTTGGACAGGATCAATTCTAGCGCGCGCGCAATTAGCGCCCCTTGATCTGGAAGAACTTCAACTTTTTTGCTCATCCCTTCATCATTACATTAGCGACTTCCAGCATTACAATAGCGAAATTCTGACAATTTCCCTTTTTACTTTTTGAAACTTTTAACATCTATGTCTATGAGTTCAACAGAGCTTGAGTGGGCAGTTGTAAAAATTGTCGCCAAATTTTAACAAAAATATTTATTAAAGTTACCAAAAAAGTGCTGTTTGCTGAGTTTTCAGCGCTGCATAATTTACACTCAGCAATCAACAGTCTCAAGAGCCCTGATACAGATCATTCCAGTCTGGGATGGCTTCTTGTTGGGCGATTAACAATTCTTGAATTCCCTTCTGGGCAAAATCTAGTAGATGATTGAGTTGAGTACGACTAAAACTACCGGATTCAGCAGTTCCCTGAACTTCAATTATCCCCAACTGCTGATTCATCACCACATTAAAATCTACCTCAGCCGTGACATCTTCGATATAATTGAGATCCAAAAATGGCTCTCCCTGCAACAACCCGACAGAAATAGCTGCTACCTGTCCAATGATGGGCGATCGCTCTAAAACTCCCTGCTGCAACAATTTTGAAATTGCGTGAGCGATCGCCACATACCCTCCTGTAATGGCTGTTGTCCTGGTTCCAGCGTCTGCTTGCAACACATCTGCATCCACAGTCAGCGTGCGTTCTCCCAGGGCACCTAAATCCACTGCTGCTCTTAAGCTACGTCCAATCAAACGTTGGATTTCTTGAGTTCGTCCAGACAACTTCATGAATTCTCGTTCTTGTCGTTGCGGCGTCGCTGACGGTAACATTCGATATTCTGCGGTTAGCCAACCTTTGCCAGTTCCTTCTAGAAACTTAGGGACTCCCTGTATGACGCTGACGCTACAAAGGACTTGAGTATCGCCACATTTTGTGAGAACGGCACCAGGAGCAAAGCGGGTGAAACCTTGCTGGAAGCTAATAGGACGTAATTGGTAGGGTTGCCGACCGTCTGGACGCTGCCAAGCCATTAAGTTTGCCTCAAAATTTGTATATACGATACAGCCGGTTACGCTTTGAGTATTACGGTTTAAGTATTTTTAAAGAACAACTTAATATTTCACATTATTGTTAAATTATCAGAAATTACCAGATAGAATTGCAAGCATTTTGAATTTTGTGGAGATAAAGCGTATTTTCTCTCAAGTATTGATTGTGAAGAGAACAACATACCCTATTCGGGGGTTGAGAGCAGAGTGACTATGTTTTGCTGCACGGCTTCTGGTAACTGGTCACCGTTGATAGTCAACAAGCGCCGACGACGGTCGTAGTATTCTAGGATGGGAATGGTACGGTCATAAAATATTTCTACACGACGCTGCACGATTTCCGGTTGGTCATCTGGAAGAGAACGCCCTAGTGAACGACTCACCATAACTGCTTGTGGGACTTGTAAATAAATTGCCCAGTCTAAATTGTGCCCTAAATTGTCCAACAAAAAGTCCAGTTGTTCAGCTTGAAACGCTGTACGGGGATAACCTTCTAACACCCAACCACGGTTAAAATCAGGCTTGTTTAACCGAGTCTGGATGAATGAAATGATCATTTCGTCCCAGACAAGTTCTCCTGTCTCCACGTATGGCTGTGCGAGATGACCGAGGTTGGTAAAGCCTGCGCTCGCATCGCGTAATATCTCACTAGTGGAGATCAGGGGGATATCAAAGTATCTGCAAAGCCCTTGTGCTTGAGTGCTTTTCCCTGAACCCGAACCTCCTAGAATCACTAATCTCACTACCATTCACTCCTGATTTTGTCAAATTCAAAACGTTATCCATCTGTTTTGCCACCGACGGGAAATTTCACTTCTCCACAATAAGATTTTCTTATGAAATTAGCTTAATCGCTGACTGTAAATATTCTTCGCGTTAAAGCGTCTGGTGTGTCTGATGGGTCTGACATAGCAATAAGCAATCAAATGGACTTGACCTCAGACTCTCACAGCCATCCTCCCTGTTCGGTTGATTGATTTGTCCTTTCAGTTACGTGTTCTCATTTTTACAACTACTTTCCGGCAAAAGGCAAGAATTTCAGTTTCCACAACTCTTGACTTCAGCATAAACCTAGTGTTTGACTAGGAATGCGGCTTGGCAAAGACATTACATATTGTCAAAAACAGCTAAATAATCCAGGTGGATTTGCCAGAACCACCCTAAGCAAAAACGCTTTATCTTTTTGTATTTTTTGAAACATTTTATGGTTGCTCAGCTAGAAACCCCAAGCTTAAATTTGACCCTCAGCTTACCATATTCCATTGAAGGGCTGGTACAAGTTTTCACTAGCTCTCATCGTAGCTTTTTTACTAGTATCATGGCTCAAGCACTGAGAATTGCTGGTCAAGGCACACCAGTGTTAATCGTACAGTTTCTTAAGGGTGGCATTCGTCAAGGACACGAAAATCCCATCCAACTGGGACAAAAATTAGATTGGATTCGCGGTGATTTGCCTCGTTGCATTGATACACCCCAGTTGGACGAAACCGAAACGAAATCCCTACAAAAGTTGTGGCAACATACACAAAAGGTCATCTTTGAGGGTAAGTATTCTCTCGTTGTATTAGATGAGCTGAGCTTAGCCATTCATTTTGGCTTAATTCCTGAAACAGAAGTTTTAGCATTGCTGACAAAACGTCCTTCCCACGTCGATATTATCCTTACAGGACCAGAAATGCCTCAATCTATTCTGGAAATAGCAGACCAAATCACCGAAATCCGTCGTAGTCATCAACCATAAACCATTTTGGGTAAAACACTAAAAAAGTAGAGTGCGTTACACTTCGTTAACGCACCCTGCCTTTCTAATGAACTATGTTCGCGCTATTCTAGTTATTTGGTTGAAATTAGCAGCACACTAGTGATTAAAAACGACATTTGGATTACTGAAAAGGCTCACAAGGGTATGATTTCGCCCTTTGAGCCAAGCCTGATTCGAGAAATAAAAATCAATGAAGATGAACCGTCGCGGCGTGTGATTAGCTACGGTTTATCTTCTTATGGGTATGATATACGCCTTTCTCCTGTTGAGTTCCGCATTTTCCGCCACATTCCTGGAACTGTAGTTGATCCCAAAAACTTTAATCCTCACAATCTCGAACCAACTCCACTTCATACGGATGCTAACGGTAGTTACTTTATACTACCTGCTCACTCGTATGGTCTGGGAGTAGCTCTAGAAATGCTAGAGGTTCCAGACAATATTACAGTGATTTGTATCGGTAAAAGCACTTATGCAAGATGTGGAATTATAGCAAATCTAACTCCTGCTGAGGCAGCATGGAGGGGTCATCTGACCTTAGAGTTTTCTAATTCTTCTAGCGCTGACTGTCGTATTTACGCCAATGAAGGCGTGGTACAATTGCTCTTTCTAGAAGGCGAACCCTGCGCTATCAGTTACGAAGCTCGTCAAGGTAAATATCAGGATCAGCCAGAAAAAGTGACTCTAGCTAGAGTTTAATTTTTACTTATTAGAACTCGGGTGCATTAACGCAGTATAATGCACCAATTTGAGATGATGCGTTTCGGTGCAGCCAGTTGAGTAAGAGCTAAAACTCATCAAGCCTATACGCCTAACGCACTGTATTGCTGATGCGTATTGGTTTATCTTGCTCATAAATTAACTCTTGTTTCATTGACAAAGCAAGTTCTGCTTTTTGCAACTCCGTCCCCAAATACATGGCATGTTCTACTTGCAAGCCCGGACAATCTGCTGCTATTTGCTGATACAGTTGTTTTGCAGACTTACCTGAATAGCAGTTAACAACTTCTCCAGAACCAGGAGTCATTTGTTCAACAAGAATTTTGCCCTCCTGCACAGCAATTACAAAACTGCCTGTGGGATCTGCATAATCTCGCTGCTGACAAATCTTTCCATACTGGGACTGAATAACTTTTTCTGCATTTTCCCAGCAGTCATCATAAATATGGGCGCTTTGACTAATGGTAATTAATGGTCCCATTTTTAATGAGTGGGTTGAGCGTCTGCATATTTCATCTCGAATATACCGTTGCAAAGCACGCAATCCCATTGCATTTGCGGGCCATGCAGAAAACATATCATTACTGCGCAAAGTCGCTGTTAAAGAGAGTTCATTATCAATTATTCTGATCCAAATATGGTTCAAGCAAGGTGGACTGTCATGAGAATCATTGCTAACATCCCATAAAGACATGACTACTCTAGCTGAATCAATATTAGTCGCTAGTTTGTCAATACAAAGTTGAATTTGGTCACGCCCAAAATGGGAGCGCAATCTCTGACCATATGTATATTTGACACCTTCTTGTTTGGGTGCATCATCTAAAATTTGGGAAACATACTCTTGAAGAAAACTACGGTCAATTGGTAAATAGTTCGGTTCTGGAAAATCAAAATTTTCTGGTTCTGAGGTGACAATTGCCATCAAATCAATCAATTCTTGCCACTGCCCATCATAAGCGGTTGGTCGAATTGTTCCCGTTGTCTTAATTCGATGAATTATCTTCACCCAAGTTTCCGCAATGGTTTTGCCTTCAATTCGATGTCCGTAACGTGGTCCTGGTAAAACAGTTGGCACGACTGTAGGCATATTAAATGTGTCGCCTGATCCCCACGGTTCTACTGGTTCTATTAACGCAAAAGACTTGACTTGATTTACAGCTTCAGTAATTGATTTTGCTTCTTTCCACTTTATAGATTGTCTTAGCTTTTCTAAAGCACTAGCTTTAACATCAATATCAATATATCCAGGAATTTTAGAATCAATTACCCAACAACGCCTCCCAGTCTCGCACAAACCTTCTTCAAAACCATTGCGGAAAAAGTCCAGCAAGCAGCCGCAGCCACCTGCGTTCTTGTCTTCCTTGGTGGCGTTGAGGACAACCAAGTAGCGCACGTGGGGATTATAAAGCAAATTGCGAATCAGTAAGTTTATCCCCCGTGTGGGCGAGTACAGTTGTCCAATGACTGCATACTCCTGAGGATGCAGATGTTTGGCGATCGCCTGCTTGAGAGTCCATCCCGTAATTACTGCTGTTTGCCCATTTCCATAAATCAGCTGATTAGGCTTATGCCGTGCCTCGTAATGAAATTGGGTTGCCTGACCCGTTTTTGTCATTGGTGGCTAAAAGTAAAAAATCAAAGTCAAAAGACTGAAGATCTTACCATGAAATCAAAATCGGCGCTAGCAAAGCGAGAAATTTTGCTCTTCTTCAGGACTACACCAGCAGATGCAGGCTACAAGGGATTTGTTTGCTCTTTGTTTCTCTGACAAAGATTGCGATTGCGCGGATCGCACTGCCGGGCAATCACTCTTTGTCCTAAACGCGATTGCCCGTTCGCGCAGCGTGCCCGTAAGGACTCAGGGCTTAGGGCAGTGGGCTAAAGCCCAATCGCCTCCTGGCTCATTTACTTTACATTCCTTAATATACCTGTTACACTTCTTTACATAGCCGCAATCATTTCATAAGGAAAATATTCATGACTGCAAGAGGTTCGATTATTGACGAAGCAGGCAAACTGAACAATTTTGCTATTGAGCCAAAGGTGTATGTTGATGCTCAAGGCGATCGCACTGGGTTTACTCCCTACGCAGAACTCATTAACGGTCGTTTAGCAATGATTGGTTTTGTATCTCTGATTGCGTTGGAAGTGTTTACAGGACATGGAATTTTTGGTTTGTTAACAAGCCTGTAGAAACTCATCTTAATCTTGGTAATTTGACATCCTCCCCAATAAGCAGCCTGACGCCGCACATCTAAGCGAAGTCAGGCTATTTTGCGTATCATACATTTGTAAAAGCTAGCCAATAGATGGAGTATGTATGTGACTTAATACGGTAGTGTTCTCTTGTGGTAATCAGGAGTACATCTGGTATTTATGAGCGAAATGCCCAAAATTGACCGTCAAAGGGAGCATCAAGCGAACGAGCGGACATTTCTGGCTTGGCTACGTACATCCATAGCATTGATTGGCTTTGGATTTGCTATTGCTCGATTTGGTCTATTTATACGCCAGCTGAATTTTACTCTGACTCAACAGCCACAAGAACCAGCGCCACATCCGTTTTTCACTTCAGAAAATTTGGGTATTTCTTTGGTCATCTTTGGTATTATTACTTTAGTTTTAGCAGCCTGGCGGTACAACCAAGTTTTTTGGCAAATTGAACAAGGAAACTATCAACCCAGTAGATTTACCGTTTGGGTAATGACTGGATTTGTGATTATGTTTGGAATTCTCAGTATTCCATTGCTCCTTTTACGAACTAAGGTGCCTTCTTCCTCGTATCGACTTCCAAATCAGCCCCATTCACGCAATTTTCGTTAATTACTCAGAATTAGTATGGCTTTAACTGCTTCAACGATGTTGTCACTGGGTACTCAAGCACCAGATTTTCACTTACCGGATGTGGTGTCTGGACAGACGATTTCCCTTTCCACCTTTGCCCAGAAGAAAGCTCTACTTGTGATGTTTATTTGTCGGCATTGCCCATTTGTCAAGCATGTAAAAGAAGAATTGGCGCAGTTGGGCAAAGATTATATTAATAAGGGTTTAGGGATAGTTGCCATTAGCACCAATGATGCCAAAAATTATCCAGATGATGCGCCTGAATTATTAAAGGCAATGGCGATAGAACTTGATTTTAACTTTCCCTTTTGCTACGACGAAAGCCAAGAAACTGCGAAAGCTTACACAGCAGCTTGCACACCAGATTTCTTTCTATTTGATGCCAAGCAGCAACTCGTTTATCGAGGACAATTGGATGAAAGCCGCCCCAGCAATGGCAAACCTGTCACAGGTGCAGATTTACGCGCAGCTATTGATGCAGTATTGGCGGATAAACCAGTTGCAGGCGAGCAAAAGCCAAGTATTGGTTGCAATATTAAGTGGAAACCTGGCAACGAACCAACTTATTTTACTGCGTGACATCCTCCCGACGCTGACACGGAGTGTACAGCGCGGGCTTCCCAATCTCACAATTGAGTATTCCTGGTTTTTCTGCCTCCCTTACGGGAGTCAGGTTTCGCCTCTGACCTAGACGAGGTTTCCCTCGCCCCCGGCAGACCGACTGCACAGGCTGTTTCCATTCCGCAGAGTCCCTGCGTACTAATAAGTTCAATCCCACGCTGGCGTATTACTTCAGCAGCAGCGTGATCTCTGTCTGTCTTGTATCCACAGAACTGGCAATAATGTATTCTTTGTGATAAGTCCTTTTTCCCAGTTTCCTCTAAGCACATCGGGCAAGTTTGGGATGTACCATTTGGGTTGACCTTGGCAAAGAATACGTCTTTCTTCCAGCACACAAATTTAAGGATATTCAGGAACTGCCCAAAGGCAGCGTCAAGAGTGTGCTTACACAGCATCCCCCTGCTCATTGCCTTCAAGTTCAAATCCTCAGCAAATATCATCCCCACATCCTTGCTGGAACAGAGATGATGCGCCGTTTTATAGTGATAATCCTTGCGTGCGGAAGCTATGTTGTTCTGGTGCTTGGCAACTTTAGAACGAGCTTTTTCGTAATTCCGTGACCGCTTGGCTTTTCTAGATAGTCGGTGTTGGAGCAATTTCAGCTTACGAATGCTTATCTACAAAAAACCTAGGTCTTCTGATAAATTCTCTATCTGAAGTTGCCAAGAATTTTTCTAGTCCTAAGTCAATCCCCACTGCTCGACCATGTGGTTGAACAGTGGGGATTTCTACGTCAGACTCAATACTGATAACGGCTTCCCATCGGACGGCTTTACGAACAAGACGTACTTGTTTGACGATAAAACCTGATGGGATCTCGCGGTGCAAATTAATTCGTACTAATCCCAATTTAGGAATTTTTATTTGCCACCCCGTAATTGCATCGGGCGCTATCTGAGGAAACAAGATTGACTTGAGTTGTCCGTACTTTTTGAATCGAGGAAAACCAAATCCTCGTTTTTGAAAAAACTCCCATGCATCATGGAGCCGTCTGATGGTAGTTTGTAGTACCTGCGACGGAACTTCCCCAAGCCTCGGATATTCTTTCTTTGCTTTAGGTAGAGAGTTCTGCTGCCGATAATATCCAGGAAATGGGGTATCCGCAGCGATAATGTACTCTGATTCTATAGAGCAGCGGTCTACTGCACCTGAGCGTGAGTTGCACCAGTCTTTAATCTCTCGTAGAGCATAGTTATAACTCCCACGACATATTTCCAACCAATCAAGAAGCTTTGCTTCCTGGGTGGCATCTGGATATATGCGATACGTGTAGTTTAGAACTAGGCTCATGAGTACTTGTTTAATCTTCGCTCACTCATTTTAACATACAAACACGATATTCTAAATGCTAGCTATAGGGGCATCGAACCCCTATAACTAGCATGAGGGGTCCATGTATCCCGACGCTGACACGCAGTGTACAGCGCGGGACTTATAGCCCCTCAAACTCCCCATTCGTTAAAGAATGTTGAAGAAGGAGTCAGAAGTCAGAAATCAGAAATCAGAATGACGCCTTAGTTCTTTGTTGTTAAATTTTTTGTGTGAGCGACATTACATATATTGTCAGAATCTACCTAATGATAGAAGAAAAATCCTCCTTTGCAAATCAAAAGTGATCGCAAAGGAGGATGTTCATGACTTGCTTTCAGTGTTTTACTTCTAAACTAAGGATGTAAGAACCTAGTTGGACTTTTCCGGCACACAATTCGTATTCCACCCGCAAATGCTCTGGTAAGAGGTGTCCGTTGAGTGTCAGGCTGCGAGTAAAATTTCGTAAGCGAATAGCTTCGCAAGGTTGTAATGACTCAGCAGGCAACCAGTAACGACTAACACCGTAAACACCCTCTTCCCAATAGTGACGGTAACTCAACTGATCATTGCCTTGCATGGTCATGATCACTCGGTATGGGGAAATCTCGAGCCACAATATCCGGGGAGTACTGGGGAGTTGAACGTTACCTTGGTGTTGGGAAATCTTGTGTGTAGAAGGAGGATTGTCTACCGCTTCACAATTTTTTACAGGCGGTGTGGACAAAAGTAGGTGAAATCTCTGGTGGTCTTTTTGATAAAGGGTCGCAGCAGCTTCAACAACAGACCTAACGGGCAGGTCTGTGGAAATGAGTGATAGGCACACGGGCTTGCGATGATGAGTAAGCATGGCAGCGATAAAGGCAAAAAGCCAATGACATGAAATGAATTACAAGAAGAAATTGATAAATATTGGTACAGCTGGCGGTACAGGGAAAGCGATAGGATACTAGCGCAGTCAACGCCAGTTTCACCTAATGTCAGCTTCTGTTATAACTGTAGAAACTAGAGAAAACGCTTCTCAAAACTTAATCATTCAGCGATCTACTTCTCAATCTCTACAAGGTCGCATCCGTGTTCCAGGTGATAAATCTATCTCTCATAGAGCCTTAATGTTGGGTGCTTTAGCCGAAGGGGAAACCCAAATTAAAGGGCTACTCTTGGGAGAAGACCCGTGTAGCACAGCAAGCTGCTTCCAAGCGATGGGGGCAGAAATTTCGGAACTAAATACGGAATTAGTGCGTGTTAAAGGCATTGGTTTAGGGAATTTGCAAGAACCAGTTGATATCTTGAACGCTGGTAACTCCGGGACGACAATACGTCTGATGCTGGGACTGTTGGCGTCTCATGCAGGGCGCTTTTTTACCGTAACGGGTGATAGTTCCTTGCGATCGCGTCCTATGTCCCGTGTTGTCAAACCATTACAACAGATGGGAGCAGAAATTTGGGGACGCAAAGGCAATACGCTTGCACCCTTAGCAGTTCAAGGAAAGTCCCTCAAACCAATTCACTACAATTCCCCCATCGCCTCCGCCCAAGTCAAATCGTGCATTCTGCTTGCAGGTTTGGCGACTGAGGGAAAAACTACCGTCACAGAACCATCACTTTCGCGCGACCACAGCGAACGGATGCTACGGGCATTTGGGGCAGACTTAGTCACTGACCCCGAAACCAACAGCGTCACCATCACTGGACCGACTCAACTTTACGGGCAAACAGTGATTGTTCCAGGGGATATCAGTTCAGCCGCTTTTTGGTTAGTGGCTGGGGCTATTGTACCAGATTCTGAGCTGGTGATTGAAAATGTTGGCGTCAATCCCAGCCGCACAGGGATTTTAGAAGCTCTCGCGATGATGGGAGCAGACATCCAACAGGAAAATCAGCGGGAGGTTGCTGGGGAACCGGTTGCTGATTTACGGGTGCGTTCGAGTCGTTTGACAAGTTGCACGATAGCAGGTGATATTATCCCCAGGTTGATTGATGAAATTCCAATTTTGGCAGTGGCGGCGGTGTTCGCTGAAGGAACCACAATTATTCGCGATGCGGCTGAGTTGCGAGTCAAAGAAAGCGATCGCATTGCTGTCATGGCGCAGCAACTCAACAAAATGGGAGCAAAGGTAACAGAATTACCCGATGGTATGGAAATTACTGGCGGAACTTCCTTGGTTGGGGCTGATGTCGATAGCCATACTGACCATCGTATTGCCATGAGTTTCGCGATCGCTGCTCTCAACGCTTCTGGTAAAACGACCATCCATCGTGCAGAAGCTGCAGCTGTTTCTTACCCAGACTTCACAAGCACCTTGCAACAAGTTTGCGGCTAAATTTTACCACAGATGAACACAGATTTTTGTTCCTATCTGTGTTCATCTGTGTGCATCTGTGGTTCATTTTCCAACCTGCACACCAGCAGGCAGTTGCTCGCGGTTGTGCGGTGCATCAAAATCAATAATCGGACCTTTCGGCACAATGCGAGTTGGGTTAACCTTAGGGTGGCTCCTGTAATAATGCCGTTTGATGTGGTCAAGGTTGCAAGTTTCTTTGACTCCCGGATGTTGGTAAAGGTCTTTGAGATAGTTCCACAGATTGGGATAATCTACGATCCGGCGTAAGTTGCACTTGAAATGCACATAGTAAACAGCATCAAAGCGAAACAGGGTCGTAAACATACACCAGTCCGCCTCAGTTATTTGTTCACCACAGAGATAGCGTTGTTTTCCTAACACTTTCTCCCAGTGGTCAAGAGCGTCAAATAGTTCCGTTACCGCCTCATCATAAGCTGATTGAGTCGTAGCAAATCCTGCCCGATACACACCGTTATTTATCGGCTGGTAAATCGCATCAATTGTCTCGTCAATAACTTTTTGCAAATCTTTTGGATAAAAGTTTACATTTTGTTTGGCGAAGGCATCAAACTCTGTATCCAACATCCGGATGATTTCGCGGGATTCATTATTGACAATTGTCTTAGTTTGTGTGTCCCACAAAACCGGAACTGTCACCCGTCCACTGTAGTTGGGGTCAGCTTTGAGATAAACTTGCCAGAGATACTGAGTTGAGTTGACTGTATCGGGAATAGATCCTGGTTCATCAGAAAATTCCCAACTGTTTTCATGAATTTCTGCCGCTACCACCGACATACCGATGACATCTTGCAGCCCTTTCAACTGGCGCAGAATTGCGGTGCGGTTTGCCCAAGGACACGCCCAAGAAATGTATAAGTGATAGCGTCCCGCTTCAGCTTTAAACCCGCTAGAACCATCAGCTGTAATTTGGTTGCGGAAAGTCGTTGAAGGACGGATAAATTTACCTTCTGAGTCTTCTTGATCGCGTTCAGATATCCACTTGCCATCCTTGAGGATTCCCAAACCCATAAATAACTGCTCCATAAAACTTATACAATGCGCTCACATTGCTGTTTATTTCTCGCTTCAACCAAGGTAGTCGGCTACTTCTTGTCTGCGAGCGTGATTTCCGGTTGAGCCAGCCGTACACGATCCATTGGTGCATTCAGCAGGTTATAAGCAGCGTTCAAGTCCCTATCTATCGTTATTGTGTGAGCTAAACACGACTTATTCTGACACTGGTAAATCCGCTCAGAAAGTTTTAGATTGTCGTGTTTGTTCCCGCAGATTGAGCACAATTTTGACGATGGATACCATCTATCAACTACCTCTACCTTAGTTCCAAAAAACTCAGCCTTGTAAATTAGTTGACGACGGAATTCGTAAAATCCTAGATCAGAAATTGCTGCTGACAGCTTCCTATTGGCTAGCATTCCTGAGACATTAAGATCTTCTATCCGAATACGGTAAAACTTACGACTTATACCTGTTGTTGTCTTATGCAGAAAGTCTTGACGCTGATTAGCTATTCGTGCGTGTTTTTTGGCAAGAGAGTCAAAAAACATATGCGCTCTATTTGACTGCTTTACCCCTTGACGACGGTTACCAAACTGCTTCTTTCGGTTCCGCCACTGCGCCTTAGATAGTTTGGTTTTCGCTTTTTTGTAAGGCTTGGGGGCTTCAACCTGAGAGCCGTCTGACAAAGTAGCAAAGCATTTCACGCCTAAGTCAATTCCCACCGATTCTTCTGGGTGATAAGTTGGTGGAATTCTATCAGCTTCTACTGCAAAAGACACGTACCATTTATTGGCTTGGCGACTAATAGTAAAAGTTTGGCTCACATAACGGCAAGGTAAAGCTTCCTTCAGGCGAAAAGTCCCTAAAGTCGGGATTTTTATTTTGTTGCCAGCGAAAGTTAAGGTTTTCCCATTGCCGTCGTAAACAGTAAACGAATCGCCGTCCTTTTTGGACTTATAAACAGGTCTCGCAGACAGCCCTTTAGACCATCTTTGATACGCTTGCCCTAAGTCCATAAAAGCCTGTTGATACACTTTGGATGAAAGTTTGTTCATCCACTGATTTTCAGGTTGTTTTTTTGTGTATCCGGTGAAGACTTTTTTTATTTCGTTTATCTGTTTAGCAATACTTGCTTTTACCCCAAAAGCGTATAAATTCTGTGTTAACGCCAAGCCGTAGTTGTAGACAAAACGTGCATAGCCAGAATGCTTTCGCATCAAAGTTCGCTCTTTGTTATTTAGTTTTAGCTCTACTTTGATGGCGTACATTGCTGGTTTTGTCCTTTTGTTCTAAATTATTGTACGGACAATTGTACGGTAAGTCAATGGCTAAACAAACGGAAAGAATAGAAATTCGAGTTACGGCGGACGAATTAAAAACGTTAGATGCATATTGTCAAACGGTTGATTTGAATAGAAGTGAAGTGCTACGAGAGTATATTCAATCTTTGAAGAAAAAGGTCAAAAATATAAATCGCGAAGTTTAGCTTTGTTCAGAGTATCCCAGGAATTTAGTGTTTAGGACGTACTCCTTGATCATTAGTCATTAGTCATTAGTCCTTCGTCATTGGCTATTTGCATACGGACAAAGGACCCTTCGGGTATCTCCTCCGCAGAGGCTGCGCCAACGCCAGTTGCCGTGACAGTTGGAAACACTCCGCATGCTGCGCTGACTCACAAAGGACTAATGACTATTCTTCGTTTAGGATTTTAGGCACTTTGAAAAAGTCGCCTTCTTGTTGAGGGGCACTCTGGAGAATGTCTTCGCGGTTGGGATAAGGTTGCAGCTCATCTGCGCGTGTGACATTGCTCACATCAATTGCCCGTGCTGTCGGTGGCACATTATTGACATCCAATTCACTCAGTTGTTCAAAATAGTCAAGAATACTTGCTAACTGAGTTGTGAATTTCTCTTCTTCTTCGGGTGTTAACTCTAAACGGGCGAGATGAGCTACTTTGCGAACTTGTTCACTGTCTATCATGGTTAGTCCTTGGTCATTAGTCATTAGTCATTAGTCATTAGTGAGTCCAGTGCTGTTCGCGTAGCGTGGCACGAAGTGCCGAATGAGGGTTTCCCGACCTAGGCAACTGGCGTTCGCAAACGCGAGTGCGTGCGACCTCATGCGTGGAGGTATGCCAGTCGCCGTGACAGTTGGAAACACTCCGCATGCTGCGCTGGCTCACAAATGACTAACGACTACAACAATATGTCAATTTGAGAACGCCCAGTAGTTTTCAGCCAGTTTTGGGCTTCGATGTAGTTGTTGGGAGCCATGCGAATAGCTGTAATCCAATAATCGGCGGCTTTGTCGAACAGTGCTTCTCCCAAGTCGTCGTCTCCTGCTTCCTTGGCTTTTTCTCCCTGATAGTGCAAAATGACCGCGATGTTGTTCAAGGCTTGGATTAGGCGCGGGTTGCACTCAAGAGCCTGGTGATATAACTCTAGTGCCTTTTCGTATTCGGCGTTGCTAGCATAAATGAGCCCCATATTGTACAGGATATAGCTGCGATCGTTGGGATCTTCCTCTAGTGTTAGGGCTTCTGTGTAGTTTTCCAAAGCTTCGGCGTATTCTCCGTCTGCCTGCGCTGACATACCATCTCGGTAGTAGGCAAAAGCTTCTTTGGCTTGTTTATTGGTTGGCAAAACCTTGAGGATCATATCTGCCATGACCGTAAAGGTTTTGTCAATAAAGTTATTGTTTTTCTGGCTTCTTGACATAAGGGTTAGTAATTGTAACTCGATTTCTGTACACATCTATACAAAAATCATCATTTTGTATAGATGTGTATCAATGGCATATTCTGCCAACCCCTTGCGGGTAACGTTTGCCTCGTCAATGTTCAAATGGCTTGTTAGGAAGACAGCACTACAGCTATAAACCAGTTTACTGATTACTTAACTGCCTTCGACAGAGCTACAAGCTGGCGTTGACTTGTAGGTGTCATGACCAATCGAACGTAGCCATAAATGGCTTAGACTGCACGCTCCGACTTTGTACAGCTTTGTCTATATTTGACTAGTTCTGTATAGGTTTTTCGGAGCGGCTTATGTGATAGGTTTGCCACAATCATGACTGCGGACTCGGTTCATCGCAAGCGCTCTTTGCGCTCACTACAAGCTAATGTAACTGATTGGTAGCTCATTGCGAGTTACAAAGGCTTAATACAATCTGGACTATTGTGATGCGGGCTGTTGACCAGTGTACTGACTGGGTAAGCCATCATCGCCTCTGATGGGTACGGGTGCAATAGCTGCTGTAGTGGTTCAGGTGTTTGCACTTGGGGATCTAACCACAAATCATAATCCTGCGGTTGAAGAATCACTGGCATACGTTCGTGGATCGGTTGCAGTAATTCGTTGCACTTCGTAGTCAAAATTGTACATGAGGTGATTTCCTCTCCTTGAGGCGATCGCGCTTCGCGTGCCGGAGGCAATCGCCATTGCTCCCACAAGCCTGCAAAGCCAAAAGTTTTTCCTTCTTGCAGATGAAAATAATATGGTTGTTTCTTGCCTTCTTTTGTCTGCCACTCGTAAAATCCATCTGCCACCACCAAACAGCGACGGTGCTTGAATGCAGAGCGAAAAGCTGGTTTTTCTGCCGCTGTTTCTGCCCTAGCGTTGATCAGCTTTGCTCCCATTCCTAGGTCTTTAGCCCAAGAGGGAATCAACCCCCAGCGTAACTTTTGAAATTCACGCTGCTTGCTTTCTGGGTTGTACAAGACTGCCGCCACCATTTGCGTGGGAGCAATGTTATATTGCGGCTCTAGGTCGGGAATTTTGTTTACATGGAAGGTTTGGTATATAGCTTCTGCTGTTTGGCTCAAAGTAAATCTTCCACACATATTTTTTCCTCGACCACCAATTAAAATTAAACACCCAAATACTGCAACAAATATTACTTTTAATTTTTATCTTTCAGAGAATTCTGTATCGTACTAAAATGCTATATATCTACTGATTTTATCATATCCATTTGTCTTTTTCGATGAGATGCTGTATTTTTACTGCATGATTAATCAACCATTTCATCCCTATTTTTTTTGGCATGGAAATCCTGCGTTTGTATGATTTTTTACCCTCAGGCAATGGCTACAAGATTCGTCTTTTATTGACACAAATGGGTATGCCTTTTGAAAGGGTAGAGGTTAATATCACTAAAGCTGAATCTCGAACGCCAGAATTTTTAAGTAAAAATCCAAACGGAAGAATTCCGGTTTTGGAAGTAGAACCAGGGAAATATTTAGCAGAATCAAATGCGATCATGGTGTATCTGAGTGAAGGGACAGAATTTTTACCTTATGACCGTTTTTTACGAGCCCAAGTTCTGCAATGGCTATTCTTTGAACAGTACAGCCATGAGCCTTATATTGCTACATCGAGATTTTGGATTTCTATTCTAGGTAAAGCTCAGCAATACCATGAAGCCATAGAGCAAAAACGTGAACCTGGTTACGCAGCTCTTAGGGTGATGGAAAAACATTTATCAAAGCGTACTTTTTTCGTAGGAGAGCGTTATACGATTGCTGATATTAGCTTATTTGCTTACACTCATGTAGCTGATGAAGGGGGATTTGATTTGGCACACTTTCCTGCTATCCAAGCTTGGATAGAGCGAGTGAAAGCAGAACCCAGGTATATCAGTATTACGGAAGAATTGAAGCCTTGGTAATTTTGCTTTCAAAACAATTAATTCCATGTATAGCTGGCGTCTCTCCCGTCCTCCTCTAGGGCGGGTTTTTCAATCCACCTATTGCATGCGAAAGTCAATTTTTGGAATATCAAACTACAAATGGACACAGATAAATTATCTATGTTTATCTGCGTCCAATGCTTTGTGCATCTGCGGTTCCAAATAGCCCGAAACCGGATTTTTGCCAGAAATATAATTATGAATAAAGTTACCACCGAAAAATAAAAATCCTTCTTCCCTTGTCCCCTTATTTATTTTTAAGTGAAGTCTAATTTTGTAAAGTGCGTGCCCGTAGGGCATATTTTGAATTGCTTAATCTGTGTCAATTTCAACCAGCTTTTGCCGAGAAGATAAACCTGACTTAATTGTGATATGGGATTTTGGCACATCAAATTTTTCAGCTAGTAGTTTAATTAACTCTTCATTAGCCTTACCATCTACAGGGGGGGATTTTAAATGCACGCTAAGACTGCCGTCAGCTTGTTCCTCAATCTTTTGAACTTTTGAATTCGGTTTCACTTTAACTTTTTTTTGCATAACCTTGTGCTTGCAATTGTCGTAACCACAACCAACCCAAAACACAACCCAACACGTAATGAGGAAAATCCCACCAAGCAAAGGTGGTTCCAATTAACCATTTACCTATCAACGTAGCGCGAAACTGCTCTAATAAAGGTGGATGCCATAATTGCATGAATTCCAGTATGCAGGTGATGATAAATACCCAGAGAGGAATTTGCCTCACTGCTGCCCGACTCCTAAAAAAGACAAATGCCAGCAAGCACCAAAATATTTCGTAAAAGACTGCGGCTCCGTAATCATTAAACCACTTATGGGCAAAACCAGTGTAGTACTTAAAGAAAAAGCCCATCGCTATAACGATGAGCAAGGAGGGGATAATATAAAAGCTTTGAGTTTGTTTTGATAGCATTTTTTAGGAACTAGGGACTAAAGAAGATTTTAGCCCTTGCACCAAAGCTTTTTGTGTTGCATGCGAAATCTAAAATATCGTCAAAGAAGAAGCAGGATGCAGGGTGCAAGGCGGAAAATTCCTCTCCCCCTCTCCCTACTCCTTTCTCCTCTGCTTCTTCTAGTTAGGGGTATCTTCTGCTACCAGCACCTACGACACCAATTTTATGGCGATAGGATAGTTCGGCACCGAACCAGCCAGAAGCACTCGTCAGGGTACCAACAATGAGTGAGATTATAAGTCCCCAAGGTAATATTGCTGATGCAGGATCTCCCAGACGCAAGATGAAGTTGACAAGTGTCAAAACTAGGATACTCACGTTAAGAATCATGTGCGCCCAGCCTGCCTTGCGCTTGCGGACTCGTTCAATTTGCAAAAAGTCGCTCATGCCAATTAGGGCTGCTACCACGCCTGCAACCAATCCGAGTCCAATTAACCACAGCGAAGCCCTTGCCCAAAAGAAATCGCGAGTTAACCAGTAGCCGAAGTCGCTCCCCAAGGCAGCGGCTAAAAAGGCTATGGGAAAGATGACACTCAGGGGGTGCAAGGGATGCCCTGCGATCGCAACTGTGCTAGGTACACCAGTGTCGTTATACTCTCTATCGTCACTTTCAATAACTGGTGGCAGATTTGGGAACGGTGTCGAAGCTCTCTCTGTAGTTTCCATAATTTTTAGTATTCTTTTGTATTCTGATTTTATGCGGAGGGAATTTGCTCCACGTAAGCTTCAGCTTGCATTATCAGTTTACCTGTTTCTATTTGGAGTTGCTTAACTCGTAGGCTCATTCCTTCTAAATCAAAGTTACTGAGATTCAAAATTTCGCTCGTTGCATCTATCAAAGCTTTTGTCAAATCTGGCGATATTTCGTTTGTGTCACCATACTCAACATTTTCTAGAGAAACTGTTTGTCCGTTAGCACCCACTTTGGGTACTGCGGAAAAAGCGACTTGGTGAGTTTCATTAGTTTCTCTTAATAGAATCGAGGCGCTTATTGCAACTTTACTATTACCAGGTAAACGAAAATCTACCTGTTGAGGAACAATCGTCACTAATTGCCCGTTAACGTGAATTTTCTGGCTTTGCAGTTGTGAACCGACATACTCTGAATTGAAGGCACGGTTGATATCGTCTTGCGTCAAAACAACCCGCGTACTGCCTTTAGTTGGCTTGGTGAGTTCAATTTTACCAAAAGCTACACTCAGGGGATTGATGGCGACGTTACCCATTTGCATTTCCAACTCCTCTACCCGGAGGTCTTTTTGCATGACCAATCCTTCGCCTTCAATTTTGACTGAATCAACCTCTCCCCCAAGCAGTTTCAGTGGGTCTGTTTTGACATCTACATCCAAATTTTCTACTTCATCTAACTGGCTAGATATTCCTATTTCTGCGGCCTTATTGAGTGCCTGCTCTCCCAGCCCCTGATTATCGGGCATTATGACTTTATCTCCTATTTAACCATCCTTGCGTCAATCTAGAAAATTGGCATAAGAAATTTATCTATCTGGCGATGGAGCATAGGTACATCCCCTATCTACCTAAAAGTATATATAAATATTTTTGAAGTTTCATCTCATTTTTCTACCCGAAGTTTTGCAGCCTATCGGTCAAAAGAAAGATGGAACCGACTTGATTCTTGTGCAAATTTGAGAGTAGAAATGAACACGAAAAACTTCCAGAGGGGAACCAGAAAATGGTTACAACATTAGACGATACCAAGCGTTCTGCTATTGCCATTAAGCTGGCAGATATGAAAGCGATTCAAAACTTGCTTATCGAAAATGAAGAACAGTTGATCAGACAAGTCAACGACCAAGAAATCGCTCAGCGCCTCCGGGACTTTCTCGAAGATGACAGAAAAAATCTGGGTGTTCTGGAAACTGTAATCGGTCAGTATGGCATCCAAGCGGAGCCAGAAAAAACCGTTACACAATTGATTCAAAAGGTTCGTGAATTGCAGCAAAGCTCTGAGCTGAGCGTGTACGAAAAAGTATTTCAACATGAATTGCTGAAGCACCAGCAAGTCATGACCGGCTTGACAATTCACAAAGCAGCACAAAAAGTTGGTGCTGACGTGTTGCTGGCAATTGGACCTCTCAACACCATCAACTTTGAGAACCGCGCTCACCAAGAGCAACTCAAAGGCGTTCTGGAAATTTTGGGTGTTCGCGAACTGACCGGACAAGAAGCGGATCAAGGTATTTGGGCACGCGTTCAAGACGCTATGGCTGCAGTAAGTGGCGTGGTAGGTAGCGCTGTTACCCAAACCACTGACAAGAAGGATCTCAACATCCAGGATGTAATCCGCTTGGATCACAACAAGGTAAATACCCTGTTCACCGAACTGTTGGCAAGCCAAGATCCACAAAAGATTCAAGAGTACTTCGGTCAAATCTACAAGGATCTGAGTGCTCACGCTGAAGCTGAAGAGCAAGTCGTCTACCCCAGAGTACGTCCTTTCTACGGTCAGAACGATACTCAAGAACTGTATGACGAGCAAGCTGAAATGAAGCGGATGTTGGAGGAAATTAAGGCTATCAACCCCTCTAACATGGATCAATTCAAAGGTAAAATTAAACAGCTCATGGATGCTGTTGGCGACCACATTCGTCAAGAAGAAAGCACAATGTTCGCTGCTATTCGCAACAACTTGAGCACCGAGCAAAGCGAGCAACTTGCTACAGAATTCAAAGCTGCTAAGACCCAGATTCAACAAAAACAGGGCGTTGTTAGCTCTAAGTAGTTGGTAGGAATCACTAGACGCAAAAATTTGCGTCTGGTGATCACTCTCGCTCTAATAGCTACTCCCAGCACCAAGTGATGGGAGTTTTGTTGTATTTATTTGAGTGTTTTCGTTTAACAATTCTGATGCCAGTATTTATAAACCGTATACGCCATAGTGACAACCCCAGTGATAATCGCAGATTCATCAACTTCAAACAGGGGATGGTGTAACGGGTAATTCAGGATTCTATCTCTGAAACCTACACCCAAGCGAAACATCGAACCGGGAGCTTTTTCTAAATAAACAGAAAAATCTTCAGCACCAAGGGAGGGTTCGGGTAACACTTGGACGCGATCGCTACCCCATGCTTCCTCTGCTGCTGACTGCAACAACTGCGTTAGGAAATAATCGTTTTGCACGCTAGGGACACCCTGGCGATAATTCACCTGATATTTTGCGCCGTAAGAATAGCAGACGTTAGCGACGATTTTTTCAATCCAATTTGGTAAATTGGCACGGGTTTCCGGATGCAGAGAACGCACAGTTCCCAACAACTGCACTTTATCAGCAATCACATTGGGCGCTCTACCACCCTCAATTTTCCCGATGCTCAATACTACTGGACGTAAAGGATTTTGTGTCCGGCTAATCGCTTGTTGCAGTGTAGTTATGACTTGCGAAGCAATCCAGATAGCATCTACCGCCTCATGAGGACGAGCGCCATGTCCTGATTCCCCGATAATGATAATCTCTAAATCATCAGCCGCCGCCGTCAAAGCGCCGTAACGCACACCAATCGAACCTGCGGGTATAGAGGGGAATACATGAAGACTCAGTATATTTGAAACCTCGTCCATGGCCCCATCGTTCACCATCCAAGAAGCGCCTTGAGCAATTTCCTCTGCTGCTTGAAATAAAAACCGCACCCGACCAGGTAACTCCTCTGCCATCTGAGACAGAACCATTGCCGTTCCCAAACCAACTGTGGTATGGACATCATGACCACAGGCATGCATGATACCTTGTGAGCGAGAGGCAAACTCTAAACAAGTGCGTTCTATAATTGGCAACGCATCCATATCGGTACGAATTGCCAATAAACGCTCATCTTTGCCAGTACCTTGTAGTTCTCCGATGACCCCGGTTTTACCCACTCCCTCTTGTACGTGAAGACCACTAGAAGATAAAACACCAGAAACAAAGGCAGATGTTTGGTATTCTTCACCACTGAGTTCTGGGTGAGAGTGGATATGACGGCGAATTTCAATTAAGCGGGGTGCCAGTTTTGTTGCTAAGTCTTTAATACGAGTAAGCATTGGTGAATTAAGTTACATACTGTTTTGGCATTTTTCTCATCATAAAGAAATGTTAACCAACTGCTGATTTAACTTCCATATTTTTTGCAAGTCGGGCTAGGGGACAAGGAAAAAGAGGAGGAACAGAGGGAGGTAATGAGAGAGGGAGGGGATGAGAGAGGGAGGGAAACTTGTCTCACTCCTTCACTCCCTCACTCCCCCACTCCTCCTCACTCGCTGTAGCAAGTTGAACCAGGAACCTTCTCAGTTCTGAACTTGTCACATTCTTTTTGAGTTTCACGCTGTAACGACCACCAATAGGGTTTGTTAGAAGTGACGACGCCTGTAGGCATTGTTGTCAGCCGGAAGTTTGCACCCCGGAAGTTTGTGTATTGCAATTTAGCTCCTTTAAGATTAGCCGCTTCCAAATTGGTACTTATGAACCCAGCAGCACTCAAATCGGCATTTTCCAGGGATGCGGATTTGAGATTCGCACCTGTTAAGGAAGCGCCCTTGAGATTCGCGGAAGTTAATACCGCTGTTTCTAGATTGGCACCCGTGAGATCCGCATTTGAGAGATTTGCCTGAGATAAATTAGCACCTTTTAAATTTGCATCTCGTAAATTTACTTTATTTAAATTAGCTTGAGATAAGTCAGCACCACTTAAATCACAACGCGGACAAGTATTGGTTGTTTTCAAGAGTTCCAAGTCTTGCTCATTAAGTGCAAAGGCTTGTGCTGTCAACCCAAAAAAGGTGAACAGGACAGTAGTAACGACAATCTTAATGTTCATATTTTTACAGATAGACTCAAGTTAGAAAATTTGGACGAATATGTACTGTTATACTTACATATAGGACTAGTTTAAAAAATAGTAAAAATAAAGAACTAATAAAGAAGTTGTTAAATTTGCGTAAATTGTTATAATTACACTGTTCAAAAGTGAACATGGTTAATACAATAGAAACATCTTGAGACTTATACAGAAACTCTATAGACTACGACTTATTTGTTCCCCCCGAGCCTGATATATGAAGGGCTGGGGGGAAATTATTTTTAGCCCGCGCTTTTCGCTTCGCTAAAATCTTTCCCTCTCCTTAATAAGGAGAGCCAGTGCGTTGCGGGGGTTCCCCCCGTTGTAGCACCTGGCGTGAGGGATGCCCGACAGGGCAGGGTGAGGTTCCGTTAGCGTAGCGTCTCATAGAGAGGGAGTTCGGGGAGGGTGCCTGACAGCGCGGGTGGGCGGGATTATAAGTGATTAAGCGAACTTGATATGAGAGGAAAACCTTAACCTCCTAGGCATTTATCCGGAATCACATTTTACACATGTGTAGTTTTTTGTGGAACTAATTGAGCAGTGGTTGAAAGCAAACGAAGTCTCCCTATTCACTAAACCAAAATCAAAATCGCTGCTTGTGTTTATTATTACACAAGATTTTGATGCTTATGTGTTCTTTGTTTGAGATTTGCCCCGCCAAAATCTCCGATGTCGTTTTCAAAAAAAGAATATGAAAAAAATTTTGATATTATCAGCGAATCCCAAAAATACAAACCAGCTTCGTTTAGATGAAGAAGTGCGGGAAATCCAATCAGCATTGGAACGTTCCAGAAGTAGAGAAGAATTTCAAGTCATTACCAAATGGGCGGTTCGGATTAATGATTTACGTCGTGCTTTGTTAGACGAAGAACCACAGATTGTACATTTCTCTGGACACGGAATCAACACTGGAAATGCTTTGTTGAATAATAATCAGGAACAAACTAGAGAACGTGACATTGTTCCTCGACACTTGCAACCTAGTGGCATAGTTTTGGAGGATGGCTTTGGGCAGACGCAACTGGTTAGCACAAAAGCACTTACAGAACTCTTTGAGTTATTCAAAGACAAAGTTGAGTGTATTTTGCTCAACGCTTGCTACTCCGAAAATCAGAGTAACGCTATTTATCAGTATATTGATTGCGTTATTGGCATGAATAGTGCTATCCCAGATAACACTGCCATTAAATTCTCTGTGGGATTTTATGACGCCATTGGTGCTGGTAGAACTTATGCAGATGCTTTTAAGTTTGGTTGCAACAATATCGACCTTAATAATATTCCGGGCGATTTGATTCCTGTTATTAAAAGTCGAAATTCTTCTAAATCTTTATTCCTACCTAATTCAAAGGAGACAAAAGCAAATATGAGTGGCGGTGGACGTACCATAAACATGGGTAGCGGTAATTATAACGAGCGTATTCAAGGTAACTACGTTCAAGGGAATTACTATGCTGGTGGTGAAAAACAAAGCCTTGTTGATGCTGCTGCTGAAATTCAAAAGTTACTGGAACAGTTAGATAAATCTTATCCCAACAATACTACTACTGGGAAAATGGCGATCGCCACTGAGGCTATTGAGTACATTGATAGTAACCAGGCTTTAGCACAACGGGTACTCAGTGCGTTGAAGGCAGGTGGTACTCAAGCTTTAGCACAGTTACTTAATCATCCTGCTGCTAGCTTTGTCATTGGCGCTTTGGACGATTGGCAAAAAACTAAATAAAGTTAAAACTCTTCTGTGAATTTTAGACGTTTGCTTTCCTTTACATTGAAAAGACTAACGGAGATTAAACCATGACAAAAAGTCACGAACCTGAGAATCGCCATATTAATGTTGATAACGGCAATTATAACGAGCGGATCGAGGGAGATTATGTCCAAGGAAATTATTATGAAGTTAAATTCAATTTCAGACGAGAGAATAAAAACTATACTCAGATTCGACAGAAATTGTTAGAAAATGTGACTAACCGTGTTCGAGGATTAATAAACACTTCCCTTGACAAAAGAGTTTACATTGTTCCAGAAATGGAACAGAATCCAGACCAGATAGAGTCTCCTTTACAGGCAGAAGTGAAGGTAAATTTTCAACGAAAAATTACTTTAAACAATACAGAAATTCTTAATGTTTTTGACCAACCAGAAGTAGCTGGCAGATTATTAATCTTAGGACACCCCGGTGCAGGAAAAACAACCATACTTTATAAACTAGCAGAGGAGTTAGTAAAGCGTGCTAATGATAATTTTAATCATCCTATACCAATGCTATTTTCTTTATCTTCTTGGAAGAATGATAGTCAAAGTATCAAGAATTGGTTAATTAATGAGCTTAAGGATAAATATGGAGTGCGAAAAGATATTGGTAAAAAGCTAGTAGATGATCAAGAAATTATACCTCTCCTAGATGGTTTGGATGAACTAGCGGCGGAACGTCAAGAAAAGTGTGTTATCAAAATCAATGAATTCATACATCCTAGTAATTGGACTAACTCTGTAGTTGTTTGTAGTCGGATACAAGAGTATAAATATTGTAAAGCAAAGCTTCAACTAAATAATTCTCTGGAATTACGCCCTTTTACTCAAAAACAAGTCTACCAATATTTACAAAAAACAGATCATTTACGATTTTGGGACAGTATTAATCAGGATGAAGAATTAAGCAATTTAGCTAAAACACCACTTTTATTAAATATTATTGTACTTTCTGCTGAAGAACTATCAATAGAAAAATGGCAGCAGTTTAAGTCTTCTCAGGAACGGCTAAGCTATCTATTTGAGGCTTACGTCAGTAGAATGCTGAAACGACCTAACTATAAAGGGAAGCAACCTGAACAAGAAAAGACTAAACGCTGGTTACGCTGGTTGGCACAAAGGTTGAGCAATGAAAGTGCAACTGAGTTTTTGATTGAAGGAATGCAACCTAGTTGGTTGAAAAATAAAATTCAAAAAGTTGTTTATAATTTGATTGTATGGGGATTTACAGGAACGCTGATTTATGGGCTGATTTCAGGGCTGATTTATGGACCGATTTATGGGCTGATTTATGGGCTGATTTATGGGCTGATTTATGGGCTGATTGGAGAGCTAATAGAAAATCAAATAGAAAAGAAGAAATTAATTAATAGTTTCCTCTTTTTTCGGATAACAAATATAAATGAGCTGAGTTCAGGGCTGATTTATGGGCTGATTTCAGGGCTGATTTTAGCGCTGATTTTAGCGCTGATTTTAGCGCTGATTTCAGGGCTGACTTCACAGCTGCTTTCACAGCTGAATTTAGCGCAGAATTCGAGGATTGCATTGCTGATTTTATGGCTGATAGGGCTGATTTTAGCGCTGATTTATGGGCTGATTTCAGGGCTGATTTCAGGGCTGATTTTTGGGCTAATTGGAGATGAAATTCAAACAGTTGAAAAGATGAAATTTTCTCTAAAAAACTCTTCCATTGGGCTGATTTTCGTGCTGATTTCATGGCTGATTTTCAAACTGAACTTAGCCCTAGCCCTGAGTTCAGGGCTGATTTTAGCGCTGATTTTTGGAATAGATGGGCAAGAAATTGAAAACAAAACTATTCCGAATCAAGGTATTCGTCAATCAGTTATTAACACTATTATTATCTCATCAGTGATTTGTTTACTAACTACATTTTTAATATTTATCATTAAAAAACTTCAAGAACCAGATAATTTAAAAGCACTAATTTTTAGTCTAGAGTATGGAGTATCTTTTGGACTGCTTATTGCAATACCCAAAAGTGGAACACCTGCTATCAAACATTTCGTTTTGCGCGTAATTCTCTGGTCTAATGGTTACGCTCCTTGGAATTATGCGAAATTCCTCGACTACTGCACCAATCGTCTATTTCTACAACGAGTCGGTGGTGGTTATCGCTTTATGCATGATTTGTTGCGTCAGCACTTTGCTAATTCTTATGGTCAAAAAAATCTCGCACCTGTTCAAGCAATTCCAGTAGAACCCTCTGTTCCACAAGTTCAAAAGCATATTGTCTGTAGTAATAGTAAATGTGGTCATAATAATGCGGCTAGTTGCAAGTTTTGTACTGTATGTGGAACAAAATTGATAGGATGACACTAAAAATGTTGTGTATGAGGTTTTGGTAAGTAGGTACGCAAAAATATTTATGTAATTGCGTTAGCTCAGATTTTGCACCATAATTCTCGTCCGCCAAGAAATAAATTTCTACAGCGAGTAGCCCAAGTCCATTGAAATAGACTGAAATTCTTACTCAGTCTTATGCGCGAAGACTTTAGCTATTAGCCTGGGGTTTAAACCCTAGGCGGGTAATGCGACTGGTGCAGGATCTGAGTTAGCGCGGCGGACGGGCATTCAAGCGGACATGATATGACTCAAAATTCCTTCTGGTGCGAGATGCACTCGCGTTCGGAACCTCACCCTGCCCTGTCGGGCATCCCTCTCCGCGAGTTCGGAGAGGGAAAGATTTTAGCGTAGCTAAAAGCGAGGGTGAGGTTTTGAGTGAGATGTGTGTACACGGTACCTGCTTAGGTGCTCAGGTGCTTCCCCCGACTTCCCCCAAAACTAACGCCAGCCTAACAAGCGCAACCCAGGAACAATCAGGTAGTAACTCACCCCTAGCCAGAAGCTGAGCAAGACGCCGACAAAACCAAAAAAAGTCACGGGAAGCCATATGTCGCTCCAGCCGGGCGATCGCAACAGGTCAAATATATTCGTTGGAAGTCCTAAAAAAATTAAACCCGCAAAAACAACAGCAGTGCCAAATGCAGCAATGACAGCGTGAACGATATGATGGCTGCGAAGACCCAAGCTAATGGTGAGCAGAGAAACACCAGCTAAAATCAATCCTACTAATCCCTCACCTCCCTGATGCGGTGTGATTAATTGTAAAACTAGCCAACCGAATGCATAACTAATAACACCCATCAACGACGTTACAAAAAATCGCCGCTTCTGACCAAAACCCCCTGCAAGCGTTAGTCCCCATGCGGTTCCCAAGCCAGCTCCTGCAAACAAAAGAAACTCTGATCCTGAGATAGCTGGAGTCGTTGTCACCAGTGCGGGTAGCTGATGAGACATGAATTTGGTAACATCTTCGTCTATGGTTGTCCCAGACGCCAAAACAAACCCAGCTATTGCACCAGAACTAGCGCCTATGCCGGTGAGAAGCATTGTCCAAAATGTGTCCAGACAAGCAAGTAAGATGTTGAAAATCGCCTTGAATACAAAGAAAGTCGTTTTACCGACGGCGTGAGCAGAGGTTATCAGTGCTTGTCCAACGGAGTCTTCAACTTGGGATAAAAATCCCTTTGCTTGTCCAAACCAAGAGCGAAAAGATTGCTCTATTTGGGAAAAGATTGCTGGTTGTGGCGATACTCGGGAAATTTTTCCGAGACGTTTTTGAATGATGGCGGCGTTTGCTGGACGCGATCGCACATCCTCCTGTATCATCTCATCTAGAAAATCTGCGAGTTGAGGACTGACATTTACCTTATTGCGCCAAACGAACTCTCCCGTCACGGGATTTTCCAACTCCGAGAGAGATTTGCCCGTTAACATCTCAATCATCGTTCGACCGAGGGCATAAAAATCAGCACCAGGCCCGATGACTCCCCCAGCAATTTGTTCTGGGGGGCTGTAGCCAGAAGAATACAACCGAGTTGAGGAAGCCTTTAAACCAAACTGGTTGGAACTAAATTGTTTTGCTCCACCAAAATCAATCAGTACGAGCTGATCCTTCTTTGTCCCCCCCTTGTTTAAGGACGCTGGCTGGGTACGCAGCATTAAATTAGAAGGTTTGATATCGCGGTGAATGATCTTGCGGCTGTGTAACTCCTGTAAAATCTCCACAGCTTGGACAAGCCAATTGAACACCCACTCCTGGGGACAGCCTTGGGGATACTGCTCAAATATTTCCTCTAGAGTTTGACCGTTAATTTTTTCCATCACCAAACAACGGAACTGGTGAGGGTTGAGATTGTTTTGTAGAGTCGTTGCAGACAACATCTCTACAGAAAAATACCCATCACCTTCGACTCTGGGAACACCCGGGTGTCGCAAACTTCTTAAAACCGCAGCCTCTTGGACAAACAATTCCAACGCCTTTGGTGAACTTTCCACCAACACTTTCAGCACTTTTTCTGTTTGCGTCTTTTGATCCCAAACTGTATAAATTTGAGCAAAACCGCCCGATCCCAAACGTTGGAGTGGGACATAGCGGTCTAAAAGGTGTAGCGGTGCGCCACAGGTGTGGCAAAATTTGTTTCCCCAAGGCTGGGGATAAGGACGTGGACAATCTGAATTAATGCAATGAACTGCATTTTGATTGATGTGAAACACAAGCGCTCAAAGACATAGCCTGAGTCGATTGTACATAACTGGGGATAGAAAACAGTTCGTAGTTGCGCTTAAGCGCAACTACGAACTGTTTTCTAACAGCTACATCCATCCCAGGTGATGGGGAAGTTGTATTCCGATTCCGAGGAGAAATCCTTATTGCTGCTGGAAGTTTCTTCATCCAAGACTTTGACAACTTTGTTATAAATTTCTTCCGCCTGTTGTGGAGAATCACCTATGCTTGTCAATCCCAACTTGCCAAACTGGGAAAGACAACCCATCAAATGAAATACCGTTCCTGTCTCGGTTCCGGTGTCAAAGTGCAGTCTGTGGTGAGCGATGATGTCCATCAAGTCGTTGGGTAGAAGCCCCTGATAGCGTTCTTTGTGTAAGTTATCAGTAGCCATGTAGTATTTAGGACGCCCTTGCTGACTGTAAAATAAACCAGTCGAGAGTTCATAGCGACCGTTCGTCATTAATTTCATGGTCATAAACGGATGGGTCGTACCGCCTTTACGCAGGTTAATTTCAATCGCTTGAATGTCCCACTGTCCATCACCCTTATCTACGGCGATAAAATCAACGCCAAATCTTTCTACTGCGCCTTTTTTTGCCAAATTTCTGCCAACTTTTAACCCCATCTGCTGCAATTGCAATCGATAGGTTTCATCGGCAGGAAATCGGCAACCAAGATAAATCTGACCGTCTGGTCCTCCCAGGATTTGGTCATGGGTTGAGAGGATTTCCACTTCCCCACTGGGTGTGATGCGTCCTTGCACAGAGGGCGATCGCTTAATTTCCCCCTCTACAAATGCCTCAACAATTGCCCCCAACTCACCGATTCGTCCAGAAAAATTCTCCCAATTCTCTTGTTTTGCTTGAAAGCGCATATTTTGGAAGCGCTCTTTCATCGCTTCTACCCGTTCGGCATGAGAACCATCAGGAGGTGCTAAATTCTTAACCGGTCTTAAGTCCAACAGTGCATTTCCTTCTCCGGAAATTCCTTCGTTGAGTTTCACCACCATTCGTTTTAAAGTTGGTTGGCGTTCCCACAAATCAGCAGCAGCTTCTGCCAAATCTATATCATTCCAAACTCTTTCGCTGCCATCTGGAAGCGGAACTTCGCTCTCGATAAAAATTTGCCGACTGCCACTTTTCGTTCCCCAAATTTGCAAATCTGGTGCGGCAGCGTACAGCGGCACTCCTAATTTTAAAGACAGTTCCGCTTCTAATTCGGTAGAATTATAGCACACCATAAATGATTTGTCGAGCCTCAAGGCTTGATGAATCCGCTTAAGCAACCGTGGGCGTTCTAAAATCTTTTGAGTGAGGGGTTTTTGAGAGGAATCGTAAGTGGAAAGTAGCAGCAAGCGATTGCGAGCATGAGAAAAAGGAATTCCCGGCAAAAGTTGCAGATAGTAATCAATGACACTGGGATGCATTGGCATTGAAGTGATATAAATCAGCCGAGTGCGGGGATTCTGCAACCGAATCAAGGAAAATAGCAGTCGTTCCTCATAATGCTCGCAACCTTCGATTTTTTTGAGTTCCCGTTGGTCGATGCTCAAGGAGGGAATGACTAAAATATCGGCGTCGCTGTTATCAAATATCTCAGTAGTTTTCCAGCGATCCCGCAAAGTTAACTGAAGATCCCGAAATTTGTCAGTTTGTTCTAAAGAAGAAATATTGAGCGTTTGCATAGTAATAAATTATTCCACAAATAAGCTTGTATACACTTAGCAGCCTGGTTAGCACCCTGGTTGGTACCCTGGTTGGTACCCTGGTTGGTACCCTGGTTGGTACCCTGGTTGTTAGCCTGAATTGGCTCTTAAATTTTGGAATGCGTGAATTGTTTAGCCCTGCCTTGCTTTCTCTAGCACTATCTAACTCTGGTATATCCTAATTAATCTTTGGATGCCGATAAGATGCAACACTTCTTTTACATACGGCTTTTCATCTCATGATTTCTACTATCCAAGGGAGAAATAAATAGAACTTTCAATAAACCGTAAGGAAGAACTCAGAACACAGAACTCAGCCATGATTGTGTAGGACTGGGAGATGAGTTCCGTAGACCTCTTGCAGAAATTTTATGTCTCGCGCAGAGGCGCAAAGAAGATTTCAAAAAGAAGGACTTTTCCAAGAAGTCTAGTGAACAGTGAACTCATAAATGATAACTGCTTTCTGAGTTCTACATTCTGCATTCTGAGTTCTTCTCACTTTTTTTGTATAAATTGTTTTTACGTCTTTAGATTGAGCAATTTTGAGTTTGTTTACATCTAAAGAGTGATAAATAGCAGCAACACAACAGCTAACTTAATAGACATATGAAAGTTTTAAATCTTTCATGACGGTAGAGTTGTGTAGTTGTGTTCAATTGTCAGATTAAGAGCGTGCGTTAAGTGTGAGGAAAATTTAGAACAGTTGCGTACAGTTGCTTTGGCAATGAGTACGATAGGCTGACAAACGGGGGAAAAGCCTAAGCTGGTAAATGGCAATTGGGAGCGAACACAAAAATGAAACCTTGGATTGAATTATCGATCCAAGGTTTAGTTTTGAAATGCGATTTTTTGCGTTGTCTATTTATAGGGAGCATTATACTATGCCAGAAGAACAATTACAGCCACCTCAAACTCAAGAAACACCAGGCGTTGAATCACAAATGACGCCAAAACCCAAAGCAGATGATCCCCAGTATAAGGGAAGTGACAAGTTAAAAGACAAAGTCGCTTTGATTACAGGTGCAGATAGTGGTATCGGTCGTGCAGTGGCGATCGCATTTGCTAAAGAAGGAGCAGATGTGGCTATATTATACCTCAGCGAACACGACGATGCTAAAGAAACAAAACATTTGGTTGAATCGCTTGGGCGTCGTGCAGTCACGATCGCTGGCGATGTTGGCGATGAAACTTTTTGTCAGCAAGCTGTACAACAAACTGTGGATGAGTTTGGCAAGTTGGATATTTTAGTTAACAACGCCGCTGAACAGCATCCAAAAAAAAGCATTGAGGAGATAAGCAAAGAGCAATTAGAGCGTACTTTCCGCACAAATATTTTCTCGATGTTTTTCTTAACCAAAGCGGCGCTGAAGCACCTCAAAGAAGGAAGCGCCATTATCAATACCACATCGGTAACAGCTTACAAAGGCAGCCCAGAATTACTTGATTACTCTTCCACAAAAGGGGCGATCGTTGCCTTTACGCGTTCCTTGTCACAAAGTCTAGTCGAAAAAGGAATACGTGTAAATGCCGTAGCACCAGGTCCAATTTGGACACCTTTGATACCCTCTACTTTCCCGGAAGAGAAAGTGGAAAGTTTCGGCAAACAAGTCCCAATGCAAAGAGCCGGACAACCTGAAGAAGTCGCACCCAGCTATGTATTTTTAGCATCAGATGACTCTTCTTATTTCTCTGGTCAAGTTTTACACCCGAACGGTGGTACCGTTGTCAACGCGTAAAAGGTTAAGAGTTGCGAGTTTTCAATGAGGAAATGTAAATTGTGAATTATGAATTATTTTTTATCATTATAATTCATAATTCATAATTTCTATCTCTTGACTCTCCTAAACCACTAGGAAGATGAGATAATCTTAAACTAACTGATAACTTAGCAAAGAAAACCCTCATTAATAATAACTACAGATATGGCATCTCAAACACCACTCAAAGGCACCGAATTGGTAGATTGTGCAAGAGCGAATGCCAAGCAGGGAATTGAAACTGCTGCTTATCAATGTGGCTATGGAGATGACCTCAACACCTTTGCACAAGAATTACGGCAAGCCTGTGAGGAAATGAATTTACAAGTTAAGGAACTCACCGACTTGATTACCGATCAGGACTTGATACTGAATTTGGGGACTGGGGAAATCGTTGCCCCAGATACGGCATCAAACCTGTGAGAATTAAAAATTAGGAATTATGAATGATAAAAAATTTCATAATTCCTAATTCCTGATTTTTTATTGACTCACCATCTTGGCGAAAATATTACGCGTAATAGCTTGTGCGTCAGCATTTAAAACAGAGGGGCGTAGTTGCGGCGCATTGTAATCATCTAGCCCCCAACTCCATTGTATCGAGCCAGTAGCAAACACTGTTGCCCCAGAATTTGCTGTATAAACTGTCATATCTGCATACCGAATGCCTTTACCATAACGATAAGGTGAATGAGCAATGCGGATAGTATTTGCCGGGGCATTACCAAACATCCGATCAACTTCGTAGCCCAAAAGTCCCTCAAGACGCATTTGCTTGTCGGCTGCTTTCAAATTAGTATGTACGAAAGCTTGAGTATTACTATTACCTAACTGCGTATCAGCAAGCAGCCAATCTGGGGCTGTATGATCGATAACAATATCGGCGTTCACCTGAAAGGTTTCGTACATCACTCCAATTAGAGCATCCTCTGGCAAACTCACAGGTTTTGCTCGCCAACGAGTCGTCACGAGATAATCGTTGTTTGGATCGTCGTCCCTAGCAAAGGGATCTAGGATAGCGCTTTCTTTATATGCCACAATTGTGCGATTCATCTGTTTTGTCAAATTGCTTGACTCAAAACGAATTTGCCAATAACAGGTATTAGAAGAAAAAAAGCCGAGACTCACACCCCTGTCTCTTGCCGCTTCTACATTTTGCCGCATATTCCACGACCAGTATTCATCATGACCGACCGAAAGAAAAGCTTTATGCAATAACAGTATTGGTTTACCAGTGTATTGGTCAATTTGATTTTCGTGGGTGTCAACGTCTGTGGAGTAGGCGACATCGTAGCCTTCCCGTTCTAGCCACCGCACCATGTTGTATTCCCAACCAGCGCTAGAGGTTCTTCTTTTCGGCTGAAAGTTAGTCAAAAATTCTCCTGCTCCCACTCCATAAGCAGCTTTCAAGTTTGGACTAGCAGCGTAAGGACGGTTGAACGAAACTTTGTATGCTTGTTTACCGCGACTATTCCACCGATAAAGCGACATCCCACCCCAGTTGTTATACGCTTGATAAGTTGTGACACTTGATTGGAACAAGATATCAGAAGCACGGCTATCATCGCGGACGACAAAAATAATATAGCTTTGCTTGCCGCTCTTACTTGCAGTGAGTTTTGCTAAGTAGACACCGCTTGCCCACTGTGAAGGATCTGCTGGGTTGTAGGGAATTTTCAAAACATATGGATCTTTCCAATTGCATTCAATCAATCCAGTTGCTTCATTTACAAGTGGCGGCGGTTGCTGTACTCTCTTGCGTGTAATGACAGGTGCCATTTGGCGTCCTCCAGAACCAGCGTACCAGCCCATACGGAAAATTTCCATCGTATAGCTGGGTTCTTTTGTATTTACAAAAAACTTGATTTCGTTGCCGCGATTTACACTAGTGAGCGAAGCATAACCTTCAATTTCCCGCCTGGTAGCAGGATTGGTTAACTGCCAATCTGTTGTACCTGGCTTCATATTTTCAATGGTTATAGGATTGCTTGTCTGGCTTGGTTTTGGTAATACAGCCTGATTAACTTTTGAAAAAGGAATAATAGCAAGAGTAAGTATGAAAAGTGCTAGTAATAGCAATCTGATAACTGAGTTGAGCTGTTTTCTCAAGAACATTTGACTCGCAGTGATTTTATCACCTAAATTGCAACTTATTGCATTGTGTCATTTTTATCTATAGCAGTGCTAAATCATTTGTGAAAAACAAGATCCCCGACTTCTTTAAGAAGTCGGGGATCTGTGTCTCTCAATTTTCATATATCAAATACGATACTTACGAGACGCTACGCGTGAACACAATCTGTAAATCTAAAATCTAAAATCCACGCATTGGTTAAGAGTTAGAGGTGAAGAATTCAGAATACAAAATTCAGGATGATTGCTACTGAGTTCTGAGTTCTGAGTTCTTCTTCGTAACTCACATCCTTAAAATGACTCGCGCTAAGTTGAAGTAAATCAAAACACCTAATACATCCACTGCTGTGGTAATGAATGGTGCTGACATTAATGCCGGATCTAAACGGAGGATGCGGAACAAAAATGGGAGTGCGGAACCAGAGACAGAAGCTAAAACAGAAATGGCGACGAGACTGATTCCGACTGCGATCGCCACTTCTAAATTCTTTTGCAGCAAGAAAGCCCACACTGTAGCGATCGTCCCCAATATTCCTCCCAGCAAAGCACCTGCAAGACCTTCGCGTCCAATGACTTGCAAAGATCCCATAGCACGAATTTCATCGGTGTTCATCCCGCGAATCACCACTGTGGAAGATTGCGCGCCAACATTACCGCCAGTACCGGTCAGCAAAGGGATAAACGCCGCCAGCGACACGACTTTTGCCAAGATATCCTCTTGTGATCTAATAATAGTTCCGGTAACAGTGTTAGTCACAAGCAAGACCAACAACCATACAACCCGCTTGCGAGCTACTGAGATTAAATCCAACTGAAAATAGTTGTCGCCTCCGGTTTGCACACCACCACCCAAGGTGTATATATCCTCAGTGGTTTCTTCTTGCAGAATATCGATAACATCATCAACAGTGACAATACCTACAAGACGCCGTTCTCGATCTACCACAGGCACTGCGAGAAAGTCGTATCGTTGTATGAACCTGGCGACTTCTTCCTGGTCTGTGTCGGTATAGAGAAACACCGGTTCACGGTTCATAACGTCGCCAATTCTTTGCTCAGGTTGAGACGTCACCAACTCCCGTAGGGACAAAATCCCAGTTAAACGCCTTGCTGCATCCGTGACGTAGAGATAATAAATCATCTCGCTCGCATTAGCTAGGCGGCGAATCCGCTCTAAAGTTTCCGCCACGGTAAAATTTTCTTTGAGCGAAATTAACTCTGGCGTCATGATTCGCCCAGCCGTTCCCGCTTCATAACCCAACAGTTGAGCCGTGGCTTGGCGTTCGCCTGGACTCAGTTGTTCCAGCAATCGATTAACAATTTTTGCTGGTAATTCATCAAATAACCTAGCTCGGTCATCTGGCGACATTTTATCGACAATGTCGAGGACTTCTTGACTTCTCAATTCCTCAATCAGCCGTTCTTGGACGCTGTAGTCGAGATGTTCATAAACTTCGATTGCTTCTTGTTTGGAAAGCAAGCGAAATGCCAAAGCGTGCATTGCTTCTGGTAACCCTTCAATTGCTTCGGCAATATCTGGAGCCTGTACGGGTACCAGAATCGCTTTTGCTCCCTGCAAATCTCCCGCTTCCAGGAGCATTTGTAATTGAACTCTGACTAACTCTCGCAATTCCCTGCGCGATACGTCTTGGAAGGTAGAAGTCATACCGTTTGGAGTTTGCATAAAATACAACGAGGGTGATGCGAAATGGTATATTCTACTTAATATGTATAAGGGAGGGCAAGTTACTTATGAATCCCCAGCAGGGAGTGAAAATCAGGGATTGAAATTGAAAACTGTTTCTGACCTTAGTTTACGAGAAAGTGCAAACGTAAAAAGTAAAACTTGATATTTTCCTGTATCTGCTTAAATTTTTAGTATTCTCTCGCTATAGATAGAAGAAATATTCGGTTTATGTCTGTTATTATTTTTTGTTGCTTAGATGTATTGTGCATTTAGGAATAATAACCAAAAAAGAAAAGGATACAAGCCCCCAACTTCAGTCATGGACAGGAAAAGAAGCCAGAGCTAATTATTTAAGCCCCCGGATTCATCCATGAGGTCTTCCATTTTGAATGAGCGAATGCGTGAATTTTGAATTAAGCGTAAGCCCTTCGGGCAGGCTCCGCCAACGCGCAGCGTGCCCGAAGGGCTTAGGGGTTGGCTTTCCTTGTCTCCTATACCTCAACACTTTTTAGAAAAATATTGTGGGTGATTCAATATTACCAAAAACGTTGAAATGTAAATTAATATAACAATTCTATTGGTATTGTGAAACTGTTATTGTGTAGTAAAGAGGGAAGCAATCACACCTAACACCTACTGCTCATTACCAACCACCTTTTACCTACTCACAAATTATTTACGACTGCTGTAGAGTCAATTTCATGAGCCTGTGAGGTAATGGTAATTTAATTTTTTTATTTAGTGATTTGGTGATGTAGGTTTGCCTAATTCGCATTATGTCTATCCTACACCTCCCAATCGTAGCGTATTCTGTTCAATCTTTGTAGGCTTTATCCTAGGAATTTGCAGTGAATATAGACAAATTAGAAATAGACAAATTTACCCAACGCACGCAGGGAATGTACAGGCGTTTAACAGATTTATACGAAAATCTGAACACAGTGCCTATCATGCCAGATGTGCTACCGCAAGCTCTTGTCGAACTTGGTAGTGCTTCAGAAATAGTCGGTTTGGCTACAGAGGAACTTCATCAGCAGAATGAAGAACTCATACAAACACGAACTTTGCTAGAAGCAGAACGTCAACGCTACCAGGATTTATTCGAGTTTGCACCAGATGCCTACTTAGTAACAGATACTTTAGGCATGATTCGTGAAGCCAACCATACGACGGTGACACTACTGAAAGTCTCACAGAACTATGTGATAGGCAAACCAATAGTGAACTTCGTGGCGCTTCCAGACCGTGCAACTTTTCGCAGCTACCTCACCCAAATATGCGAATGCACCAAGGTAAAAGAGTTAGTCGTACGCATCCAAAAACGTGATGGCGAGTTATTGGACGCCGCCATGACAGTGGGAGTTGTCCGCAATCAGCAAGGTAAGCCAATAGGACTCCGCTGGCTGATACGTGATATTACTGAACGCAAACAAGTAGAATTAGCGCTGTTGAAAAATGACCGCGACCTAACTCAAGACCGCCTCTGGCATAAATATTGCAAAGGAGAATCTATTTCCCTCAACTTAAGCACTCTTTGGTATGTATGTCAAGGTTGCGTCAAGCTGACTACGCTATGTGAAACAGGCGAGGAAGTCATGGTTGGGTTGGCAGCAGAAGGAATGGTTTTTGGTTCAAGTTTGACCATGCTACACACTTATCAAGCAACAGCTCTATCGGAAGTAGAATTAGTGTCAATTGACCTTGCAGAAATTGCTGCTTCACCAAACCTCAGTCATACTTTGTTACCAAAAATTAATCAACGATTACGGCAAACAGAATTTTTTTTGGTGATTGCTGGTAGACGACGAGTACAAGACCGCTTTCAGCAATTATTACTCCTTTTAAAACAGGAAATTGGTCAACCACTAGCAGAAGGAATTCGCCTCAGTGTTCGCTTCACTCATGAAGAACTTGCTAGCGCCTGCTGCACGACCAGGGTAACTATTACACGACTTATGGGCAAGTTACAACAACAAGGTCAAATTTACTTTGATTCCAAACATCACATAATTTTTAAAGATATATAAATATATAAAATATAAATCATCTGTGTGCATCTGTGTGTATCTGTGGTTTCATTTTCATGGGGTGCGGAAGTTCGTAGTCAGGACTTTAGCTTGAATCGGAAGAAGCCCCGCACCGTACTCAAAGAGTCGGTGTCGGGATGAATTCCGGGCGATGACGAATTGACCGACGAGCGGTATTGAACGCAGTTCAATCAGCAATGTCGGTCGATGAGGAATTGCCTATCTCTGGGATTGGCAACGAGTCAATGAAGTCCTCCAGTATTTGAGTCATTGTCTTATCTTTCCAAGCTGAGTATAGCCGCAACTTATTTAATCTGCGTTCTGATATTCTCAAGTTTAATGCTTTATTTTTCATAATTGCCTATACAATGCCTTTGCGTTTATGTTATCATAATAGCAACAAGGAGGTGATCAAAAGTGTTGAAAGCAGTTAAGGTCAGGTTATACCCAACAACTGAGCAAGAAATTGCTCTAGCCAAGTCTTTCGGTTGTGCAAGATGGTACTGGAACTACGCCCTTAATGCTTGCATTCAACACTACGAAGAAACTGGAAAATCGTTAAAAGTAAGTGTATATAAAGCTTATTTACCTCAACTCAAAGTCGAACACCCTTGGTTAAAAGAGGATTGCTACTCTGCTGTTTTACAGTGTGTCGCAATTAATTTAAACAAGGCTTATGCTAATTTCTTTGAGGGTAGAGCTAGGTTCCCTAGGTTCAAATCAAAGCATCACAAACAATCAATCCAATATCCTCAGAACGTTAAGGTTATGGGTGATTGTTTGGAAATTCCCAAAATTGGTGTGATCAAAGCAGTCTTTCATAGACCTATTGAAGGAAAAATTAAGACTGTCACTATCAGTAAAACGCCTACAGATAAGTACTTCGCTTCAATCTTACTTGAGATTGAGGGTGCAGAAAGTCAGATATCTGGTGACAAAATACAGGGTATTGACCTTGGCTTGAAAGACTTCGCTATTGTTCATGATGGCAATGAAGTTATTAAGTATTCAAATCCAAAACACCTGAAGCGTCATGAGAAGAATCTAGCTAGGAAGCAGAAAAAATTTGCTCGTAAAGTAAAAGGAACTAATTCAAGAAACAAGTACAAAAAACTAGTAGCCAAGGTTCATGAACGAGTATCAAATTCCCGCCAAGACTTTCTGCATAAACTAAGTAGAAAGCTGGTAGATGAAAGTCAAGTTATCGTTGTAGAAAATCTCAACGTCAAGGGAATGGTACGGAACCGCAAGCTATCAAAATCAATATCCGATGTGGGCTGGGGGATGTTTGTTAACTTCCTTGATTACAAGCTGAAAGCTAAAGATGGACAGCTTGCAGAAATAGGAAGATTCTTTCCTAGTTCAAAAACCTGCTCATGTTGCGGTCACGTTCTTGATGAGCTAACGCTCGATATCCGTGAATGGGATTGTCCATCATGTGGTACTCATCACGACCGTGATAGTAATGCAGCACTGAACATAAGAAATGAAGGAATTCGGATATTAAAAAATGGTGAGCCACTTGCGGTGGACGGGTTCCCCGGCATAAGCAAAGTGGCGAACCCGAAGGGCGGAGGGAACCCCGTTATTGCTGATAGAGGCTGTGTAAGACCACCTACCCGTAAAGGCAAGGGGCAACGGTCTGTGAGATCAGAAGCCCGCACCGTACCCGATAGGGTCGGTGTTGGGTAGTTCACGTTACAGAGGACTGAAGTCCTCACTACAAACAGTCTTATTACGGGTTAGGAAAACTTTTTCACCCATGCTAACAGTCGTTTGGTGTTTGGTGTGAGGGCAGTAGAGAGATAGTAAGCATCTGCAGCCTTCCTAATGGCTTCAGCTTGAGTTGGGTAAGGATGAATCACTTGGCTCAGCTTGTTCAAGCCAATATTATGGACAATTGCCGTTGTTATCTGTGAAATCATCTCACCCGCATGACGGGCAACAATGGTCGCGCCTAATATTTTATCAGACCCTTTTGGATGGTGGATTTTCACAAATCCTTCCTCTTCACCATCGGCGATCGCTCGGTCTACATCACTAAATGGTACTTTAATCGTCGCGACATCAATACCCATTTCCTGCGCTTGGTGTTCGTACATTCCAACATGAGCAATCTCGGGATCAGTATAAGTGACCCAAGGCATAACTAAATTGCTGAGTTTTTGTCGTCCCAAACCAAAAGGAGAAAACAGTGCATTTCTAATCACAATCCGCGCAGCAGCATCAGCAGCATGGGTAAACTTCCAGTTCATGCAGATATCGCCAGCTGCAAAAATCCTTGGATTTGTCGTTTGCAGGTAATCATTCACCATCACACCGTGGCGCTGGTCGTATTCTACCCCGACTGCTTCTAAATTCAGACCTTCCACATTTGGGGCGCGTCCTGTACCTATTAAAATGTCATCTACTGTCACAACATCCTGCTTGCCATTACAGGTAAAGTAAACATTTTTACCTTCGTTAGTCTTTTCCACGTTCTGTATCTGGGAATTCAGCACCAAGCGAATTCCTTCGCGAATGAAGACTTTTTCGACAATCTCCGCTGCGTCAGCATCTTCTTTATTGAGGATATGAGTTCCTTTGTGCAAAAGTGTCACCTCACAACCTAAGCGTCGAAAAGCCTGCGCCAATTCGCCGCCAATAGGTCCACCACCAATCACCACCAAGCTTTGGGGTTTTTGGATCAAAGAAAACACTGTTTCATGCGTCAGGCAACCCGCTTCTTCAATTCCTGGAATTGAAGGTAACATGGGTCTGGCTCCCGTAGCTATCACCGCTTTTTTAAACCGGAGAGTTTTGTCGCCAACTTCCACGGTATCGTTGCTGACAAACTGAGCGTTCCCTAAAAAGACATCTACCCCCATCTTTTGAAACCGCACCGCTGAGTCATGGTAGCTGATCCCGGCTCTTATGCGCCGCATTCGTGCCATAACTTCAGGAAAATCAACATCAATATATGGACTTGGCGCGTGAATTCCATATTGTTTTGCATTCCACATTTCGCCAACCACCCGAGAAGACCGGATAATGCTCTTTGATGGTACGCAACCAAAATTCAAACAATCCCCACCCATAAGGTGTTTTTCAATCAAGGCAACTTTCAAACCCACACCCACAAGCGCTGCACCTCCAGCCGCCACCAAGCCTGCTGTACCCGCACCAATAACCACTAAGTCGTAACAATCAGCAGGTTGAGGATTGACCCAATTCTGTGGATGTACGTAAGAAACCAATGTCTGGTTATACTCATCCATCGGGCGAACTGTAACTCTTTGGAATTCTGACATTGGCGTACCTCCTTTAAGAATTGAAAATGCAAAATCCTTATGGCTGTTACTTTTGCACAGGATAAAATCTAAATTGCTAACTTCATAAGGATGAGAACCTTTGCAATTTTTTGTCAGTTAAAAAAATGACAAAGATTTTCCACGCATTTCTCTACTAAACACGAAAGAATGTAATTTTAATACTCTAATTCCAATTTAAGAATATCTCCAATTGGTATATCAAACTAAGAATACGACACTTATATGATGTCCAGCTTAAATCTTTCTTAATTTCTATCGTCCGAGCCAGCTTATAATCCGTTTTGGAGAAACACCAAGTAAATAAGCCAGAATAATGATTTGATTGGTCAGCGTGGTTTTGAAAACTCCGTTTTTCAGCCATCGACGTGCAGATGTCAAAACAGGCACATTAATCATGGTGATTTGTCCAGTCCTTCTTAAGCGTCGTATCAGTTCAAAGTCTTCCATAATAGGGAATTCTGGAAACTTACCGATTAGATCAAATGTTTCTTTAGTTAAAAAAATGGCTTGATCCCCATAAGGCATTTGCAAAAAACGCGATCGCCAATTCACCCCCCATTCCACCAACCGCAAACTCCATAGCTGTGCGTCTATCCTGAGTGCAAAAGCACCCGCCACAACCCCTCTTTGTTGCAGTGCAGTGCGAACCATGATATCAAACTCAGCAGGTAAGCGGCTATCTGCATGCAGAAACAGCAGAATATCGCCAGTTGCAGCCAAAGCACCCGCATTCATTTGAGTAGCGCGACCACGAGGAGCAGAGATAAGCTTAACACCTAAGGATTCAGCAATTTCCGCAGTACCATCATTTGAACCACCGTCTACCACAATCACTTCTACATTTGTACTTGGTTGAGTGCTGGCAACAGCTTGTTTTATATTTTTCACCTCATTAAGAACCGGAATAATAATGGAAATTCTTGCAGTGTTGATATTTTGAGTCTCAATTTCTGACAATATAAAAGTTTCTCCTTATATTTGTTCTTAGAATCGTAAAACAGAGGGATATTTCATGGAAGCAACGGAGGTTTTCACTTCCAAAACCTTGAAAAAGCTAGAGGTGCATCTGCGTAGTTTAGTAGGAAAAGCTATCAGTGATTACAACATGATTTCGGATGGCGATCGCGTCATGGTGTGCCTATCTGGTGGTAAAGATTCCTACACCATGCTTGATTTGCTGCTCACCCTCCAGCGCAAAGCCCCAGTGAACTTCGAGATTCTCGCGGTGAACTTAGACCAGAAACAGCCAGGTTTTCCAGAACACATCCTGCCAGAATATTTGGAATCCATGGGTGTACCTTACAGGATAGTAGAAGAAGATACCTACAGCATTGTGACACGCGTTATTCCGGAAGGAAAGACGATGTGTGGTTTATGTTCACGCTTGCGGCGTGCTATTCTTTACCGGATCGCAAGCGAAGAAGGCGCTACAAAAATTGCACTAGGACATCATCGGGATGACATTGTGGAAACCTTGTTTCTGAATATGTTCCATGCAGGAAAACTCAAAGCAATGCCACCAAAGCTTTTGAGTGACGACAGGCAACACGTAGTCATTCGACCACTAGCATACTGTTCTGAGCATGACATTGAGCAATACGCCAAGCTCAGACAATTTCCGATTATTCCATGCAACCTTTGCGGCTCTCAAGAAAACTTACAACGAACACAAATCAAGCAGATGCTGCAAGCGTGGGAAAAAGAAAATCCAGGCAGAATTGAGAGTTTATTTAGTAGCCTTCAGAATGTTTGCCCATCTCATCTCGCCGATACCCAGTTATTCGATTTTGCAAGCTTGAGTACTTAGGAGGAGGCTCAATCAAGCCCTAGCGAAGCTAGTATCTGAATTGAAGATATATTTTGTAAACTATCAATGAAGCGGAAAGTTCAAGCTTGGTTACACTCTATTTGCGGTGCCCTGTTCCTCCTTTGGCTGACTCTTGGCTGGTTGCTCGTAAATACCCCCGGTGTTCTGGCACAGGAAAACACTGTCAACTATACGCTTGCCGACTTACGATATCAAGATTTTTCCAATAAAGATTTACACGGAACGTCCTTTGCAGGTGCAAATATGCAGGAGGCAAACTTCCAAGGAGCAAATCTCAGTGGAACTATTATCACCAAAGCGTCGTTTGTAAAAGCAAACTTAAGCGGAGCAAATCTTGCGGGAACATTTGCCGATCGCGTCATTTTTGCTGAAGCCAATTTAACGAACACCAATTTTACCGATGCTATTCTCACCAGCAGTCGCTTCTTGAAGGCGGAAATTACAGGAGCAGATTTTTCTGGTGCAATCCTTGATACCTACGAAGCGAAGTTGATGTGCGAACGTGCTGATGGAGTCAATCCGGTGACAGGCGTGTCAACCCGTGACAGCTTAGGATGTCGCTGAATAGTCAACTATCAATTATCAGTTATCAGTTGATACTGTTAACTGATAACTGTTAACTGATTTAGTTATGACTGCACCCTATTCCGATACAGCAGACGTTATCCTCCTGGATATTGAAGGCACCACTACCCCAGTTGACTATGTCTTTGGGGTGTTATTTCCGTTTGCCCGTGACCATGTAGCCAATTTTCTCACAACTCATCAGCACCAAGCAGAGGTGCAAACCGATTTGCAATGGTTAAGGCAAGAGTACGAAAGTGATTTGGCGCAGGGGTTATCAGTTCCTGATTGGCAAGGAACGGAGGCGACGGCGGCTGTTGCGTACATACACCATTTGATTGCTATTGACCGCAAATCAACAGGGTTAAAATCGTTGCAGGGTAAGATTTGGGAGCAAGGGTATCGGGATGGTACATTGCGATCGCAGATGTTTGCAGACGTAAAACCCGCGTTTGAACGTTGGACAAAGGCTGGCAAACGGCTATTTATCTTCTCATCTGGCAGTGTCCAGGCGCAAAAGCTCCTGTTTCGCTACAGCGAGGAGGGAGATTTGACTGGTTTTCTCAGCGGTTACTTTGACACCCAAACTGGTTCTAAAAGGGAGGCTCAAAGCTATCACAAAATAGCCGATGCTATTGGAGTCGCACCAGAAAAGATTCTCTTTATCTCAGACGTAACAGCTGAGTTGAAAGCTGCTCAGGGTGCTAAAATGCAAACGCTCTTTTCCATACGACCAGGAAATCATTCGTTGGACTCGGAAGGATTTGTGGTGATTCAGAATTTTGATAGCGTTTGAGTCGATTTGTACTGCTATTTCAAGATTATCTTTACAGCAATAAAAGCAGAAAGCCCACTCCAACGAGCGTGTGGGACGGACAGTTGCTGTGAGTTCGGGAAACCCTCCTTCAGCACTGTCCTCATGAATGCGTAGCACCTTTAGGTGCAGTCAGATATTATCTTCTCAAGAGAACGAATCCATTCACGAACTAAGTCTGTCTTGGTTCGTTTTGTTTTTTCTGCATACTTTTCTAGAATTCTCATTTCATGTTCTGGAACTCTAATGCTTAATCTAATTTCTTTCATATTTGTGTTGCATATATGAACACAAATATGCTAACATATATTTATCGTCAAAAGATCAAAACGATGTTAGTCTTAGAAGCCAAGTTAAAAGGGAAACAAAGTCAATACAATCTATTGGATGAAGCAATTAGAACGGCTTTGTTTGTTCGTAACAAGGCTCTAAGACATTGGATGGATAACAAGGATGTTGGCAAGAATGACCTTCAAAAACTCTGTAGTGTTTTAGCTAAAGAATTTGACTTTGCTGATAAGTTAAATTCTATGGCTCGTCAAGCATCTGCTGATAGAGCATGGTTTGCAATATCTCGGTTCTACGATAATTGCAAAAAGCAGAAACCAGGTAAAAAAGGCTATCCAAAATTTAAAAAACGAGGACATTCTGTTGAATATAAAACAACAGGTTGGAAGCTATCAGATGACAGAAAAAACATCACATTCACAGATGGTTATCAGGCTGGAAGATTTAAGCTTGTTGGTACTTTGTACCTTCCGTTCTACTCTGTTAAGCAGATTAAGCGCGTCAGAATAGTTAAACGGGCGGATGGTTACTATTGTCAATTCTGTGTTGATATAGAACGTCAAGAACAACATCAGCATAATGGAAAACAAGTAGGAATTGATGTAGGACTTGAGTTTTTCTACACTGATTCTAATGGGAGTACTGTTGAAAATCCTAGAGTCTTGCGTAAAGCTGAGAAAGCTTTAAAACGTAAACAACGCAAAGTATCTAAATGTAAAAAAGGTTCATCTAATCGTCGGAAAGCTGTAAAGAAGTTAGCTAAGAAGCACCTCAAGGTAAGTAGACAGAGGAAAGATTTTGCTGTTAAGACAGCAAGAACTCTAGTCCAGTCAAACGACTTGGTAGTCTATGAGGACTTGCAGGTAAAGAACATGATAAAAAATAGACGCTTGGCTAAGTCTATCAGCGATGCATCATGGTCACTGTTCACTAGTTGGGTGGACTACTACGCCAAAATATTTGGTACTTGGGCAATAGCAGTTGCACCACACTACACATCGCAAGACTGCTCCAATTGTGGGACACGAGTTAAAAAATCTTTGTCTACTCGTACCCACAAGTGTCATGAATGTGGAACAGTCCTGCATCGTGATCACAATGCAGCAAAACAAATTCTGATCAGAGGAATAAAAAGTACCGTAGGGCATACGGAATCTAAAGCTTGTGGACAGAACAACCTCTGCTTAGGTGAGGAAACTCCTTTAAGTAAGTTGACTGGATGAAGCAAGAATCCCACGGCTCCACTTCGTTAAAGCCGTGGGAGTGTCAAAAATGTATCGATGCTATGCATGAGCTGTATCGATGCAATAAATTGCAAGATAGTTAATTGCTAGCTATATTCAATACGTTATTCATCAAATTACACATAGCAATTGCAGTAAGCTGTTTATTTATCGCATTTGTAACAAAGGACTATGGCAACGATTAACGACAACTACCTCAAGCTGAAAGCAGGATATTTATTTCCCGAAATTGCGCGACGGGTAAATGCCTTTGCTCAAGCTAACAGTAACGCTAAGATCATTAAGCTTGGGATTGGTGACGTTACAGAACCACTGCCGGAAGCTTGCCGCACAGCTATGATTAAAGCGGTTGAAGAAATGGGCGATCGCGCTACCTTTCAGGGTTATGGTCCAGAGCAAGGTTATGCTTGGTTGCGGGAGAAAATAGCGGCACAAGATTTCCAAGCACGGGGGTGCGAGGTTGATGCATCTGAAATCTTCATCTCGGACGGTTCCAAATGCGACACGGGTAATATTCTCGACATCTTCGGCAACGACAACATCATCGCAGTGACTGACCCCGTTTATCCGGTGTATGTAGACACCAATGTCATGGCGGGAAATACTGGAGCCGCCAACGATAAGGGCGAGTTCGAGGGCTTAGTTTATTTACCAATTACGGCTGAGAACAACTTCACTGCCGAAATTCCCTCTCAAAAAGTCGATTTAATTTACCTCTGCTTCCCCAATAATCCCACGGGAGCCGTTGCTACCAAAGAACACCTGAAGGCATGGGTAGATTATGCCAGAGCAAATAGCTCTATCATTTTCTTTGATGCCGCTTACGAAGCTTACATCACCGATCCAGAAATTCCCCACTCTATCTACGAAATAGAAGGAGCAAGGGAGTGTGCGATTGAGTTTCGCTCCTTCTCCAAGAATGCAGGCTTTACCGGCACTCGCTGTGCGCTTACAGTCGTACCGAAGAACCTGACAGCAAAAGCAGCCGATGGTTCCGATGTAGAACTGTGGAAGCTGTGGAACCGCCGCCAGTCCACCAAGTTCAATGGCGTGTCCTATATAGTGCAACGCGGAGCCGAGGCAGTTTACTCTGAGGAAGGAAAAGCACAAATTAAGGAATTAGTCAACTTTTATCTTGAAAACGCAAAAATTATTTGCAAGAAACTCACAGATGCGGGATTAGGAGTTTTTGGCGGTGAAAATGCACCTTATGTTTGGGTGAAAACGCCCAATGCTTTGTCCAGTTGGGATTTCTTTGATAAGTTGCTGCACACCTGCAATGTTGTAGGCACACCTGGTTCTGGGTTTGGTGCAGCGGGTGAAGGTTACTTCCGCATTTCCGCTTTTAATAGTCGGGAGAATGTGGAGGAGGCGATGAAGCGAATTACAGACCGCTTTACATCATACCTTTGATTTCTTAAAAATCTTAGGCGATTGCCCAAGGGGCAGTGGCAAAGCCAATCGCTATTCCAAGGAGTAAACACAGATATCCTTTCGCCCCTCCAGGTTTTCTTGGAGGGGCGAAAATTTAAGCTTGTTTCCTCGTTTTGAGTAAAATTACAGAACCGAATTATTTTGACATTTGTCGCATTATTTCCCAATAAATACAATCCGTCTCGTCATTTGTTTCTAGAGATTTATACGAGTCATTTAGCCGCCCTTCTTGTGTCTCTAGCCCCAATACCTTGTAGGCAACGTATCGAGCAACCTTTCTTCTCTTGCGTCTACGGTTGGGTGGAGAGTTTGCGCCGAGATGAGTTAGTACAAATTGCTTAATTTGGTCGCGTTTTCGTTCTCTCATCTTTTTTATACGTATAAGAATTGACTTAATATACTTGTTAAGTAATTTCTATAGCTTTTCGCACCAACCGTACAAAAAACAAAATTTTATACTATTTAGTGAGAGTAATTATTACCATAATTATTGCTGTTTGAGAAATGGCGATCGCTCTGCCCAAACATGGGTTTTCACGAGAACTGAAAACGCCCAATGGTTTGTCCAGTTCGGATTTTTTCAATAAGTTGCTGCACACCTGCAATGTTGTAGGCACAGCCGGTTCTGGGTTTGGTGCAGCAGGTGAAGGCTACTTTCGCATTTCAGCTTTTAATAGTCGGGAGAATGTGGAGGAGGCGATGCAGCGGATTACGGAGAAGTTTAAGGTGTAAGGTGAAAAGGTTGTGGTGGGTTATGCCCACCCTACCTCGCTTAAAGCCAATATTAACGTATAAACATTTACAATAAATGAGTACTCTGGAATAAAGCTGCTTGATTTCAGAAATTATCCTATTTAACTGAGGGCATACGTTCTGTGATGCTAGAGATGCTGGAATAAAGTTGCTTGATTTCAGAAATTATCCTATAGACCCTAGAAACCTTAGAGAATTGAGTCCTATTAGACCAACACGCATGACAGATAGAATTAAAACCCAACTTGGCTACTTCATAAAATATGAATATTGGCAAGATGCTCTAGAACTTTTAAATTTTCAAATTAAACAGAAGCAAACTAATAGACATTATAATACTTTAAGTATTTTTAACTATGAAAAGCTTGATGTAGCGTGTTTAAATCTTGATTCACAAGAATATTTTAAGACAAAAATACAAAGTAGTCTCTTTTACGGCTTAAAGAAAGAATTCGCTGTATTTTCTTATGTTATACCTAAACCGGGTCTCGGGCTTAGAGACTATAAATTTTTTACATATCCAATGCGAACAATATACTATGCAGTTGGGCTTTACTTACTGAAGCTCTCACAAGAGTTTTTAGTTGAAAACTACAGAAAAATAGAAACGATAGAAGCTTTTTATGGTGGTAGTCTTAGTTATAAGAATAAAATACAAATTACATCTAAAAACATTTATTACCGAAATTTTCATGAACAATTCAAATCAAAAATCAAGGAAGAAACTATTTGTGGAACACAAGATAAAGTAATTCTCAAACTTGACATTGAGAATTATTTTAATGAGTTGTCTATTCCAAAACTATTGCATCTTTTACATATCTTTATCAAACCCAGTGTGCAAGTGAATATGGCTTATGACCTTTTTACAAGAGAGCAAATTATCTGTTTCTTTCAATCTATAGCAAATGGCAAATCTGGTATTCCTCAATCAGATAACAATATAATATCTAGTTTTATTGGATATTTATATTTGGTATTTGGGGACTTATTCATAGATGATATTTTGAAAAAAAATAGAGATGTTATAGATTCACATAAAATTATTCGTTACACCGATGACATATATATTTCAATAACTTTTAGGCAGGGGATTGAACAGGAGCGTCAAGGAGTATTTCTTCATTTAATAGGATCTCAAATTGCAGAAGTTTTGTACAGCAAGCTAAGTCTTAAGTTAAATATAAAAACAAGATTGTACCGTTTAGCAAGAAATGAAGAGAAGGAAAAACTTCTTAGAAACATACGAAAATTATCACCAAGTGATGAATATATTAAGCTTAATCGAGAGAACCAAGAAGATCAGGATAAAAGTAAAAATATTGACCAGACTATTAAGAATCCACAAGATAAACTCAATAAAATATTTCAAGAGTTAAGAAATATTAAAAAATCAAGAGTAGAAGATTATTTTATAGGAGAGAGATCAGCTCAAGAAGAAATTCTTCAAGAAGTCTTTGATAAGAGAGTAGAACAGATACTTGATAAACCTGTAAATAAGAAAAAAATTAAGGAGATATTTAAATATTTTAACTTTGATTTAATTAAAGTCCAACCCCTGGAAATTTTAGTTATACTTTTAACAGATGAAATAGCGATAAAAAACTTTAAAAAATTTTATTTACAAAAAACAATCATTACTACAAGTGATGCTGATTTAATTATTAAATTTCTTTGTCAAACTAATTTTAGCGACAATGATTTACTGTTAAAACTTAAAGAAAATATTCATATGCAAGATATTGTTAATATTTTTATGGATGCAAAATTAAATTGTGATCAACCTGGATATTATGGTTTGACCTGTATGCAGATGAGAAAAATATCAGAAATGCCCGATGTAATTGAGCAAACTCGATTAAGGGTTTTAAGCGAAAGAACTGGTTCCTATTCTGTGGCACTTAATCACCTACTTAATGAAATACATGCTTTATGCATAAAACACGAGAAAGCAAATAAAAAAGACTATGATGTTAACGATGTAGTCAAATTTCTTTATTCTAAAAGCGTTCCGCATGAAATATGCATAAAGATAAGAAACTTATTTGATCGTAGAAACTCAAACAGTGTTTCACATCCTGGATCTGATAGTAGCATGGCATGGGAAGTTACTCGAGAAGAATATTTGGATTACTACGAACACGTGGGCAAATGTCTAGACTTCCTTGTGTAGTGGTATCACTAGCACTGGCAAATCTGTCAAGCTCAATGACTGAATCTCCAAATCTCAGAAATTCATAATAGCGTTCGCTTATACGGAATCAATTAGCTCCTCTGGAATTCGATTACGCTCAATGTAGCTGTTAACTTCACTTTGGTGCTCCAGATAGTAGCTCAAAGCATCAAACACCTGAGCCAGAGTCAGATGGGGTAAACCTTGCGGGATTTCTTCAGGTGCAGCTCCCATCCGCCAGCTTTCCACAATAGCTCTCACGGGTGTGCGTGTTCCTCGAATAATAGGTTCACCACCTAAGATGGCATCATCCCTAACAATATAGATATGCTCTGTAGCCTGAACCATGATTAAATCTTTAATTTATTATCAGTCTTTATTGTGACGCTTTATCACTCATAATTGCACGCCTAACTTCTCAAGCAGTAACACTGTCATAATATTCAAGTGGACGCTCATGTCGTGCAGTAACCCTTGGAAGTTGCAAAATAAAAAAAGCTGTGTTTTTAACTTTAGGATGATGACAATCAAAGAACAACTCCTTCAGGAACTTGACCAAGTGCCAGATTCTGCCTTGCAGGAGGTACTTGAGTTTGTGCGTTCTTTAAAAGCGGAGCAGCAATCCAACTTAGAAAACCGGGTATGGCAGGCATACCTGGACTCAGAACGGGAGAGAGAGGAGGTTTACCGTCGCCTTGCCAACTCCTGATTTTCTCAACCAAACGACAGTTCTGAAGTTTCATACCAGACAAATTGAGAAGTTTGCAGGGACTCCAGGCATCCGAGATGAGGGCTTGCTGGAATCTGCTCTTGCTCAACCCCAGGCTACATTCGCAGGTGAGCTGCTGCATCCCACTATTCATGAGCAAGCAGCAGCCTACCTTTATCACCTGGCAATGAACCATCGGTTTATCGACGGTAACAAACGCACAGCGTTTGCAGTGATGGATACATTTTTGCGGTTGAATGGCTATTCCCTCAATCTCACGAATGAGGAAGCTTATAACTTGGTGATGCAGGTTGCCCAAAGCCAAATGAGCAAGTCAGATTTGGTGGGTTGTTTGGAGAAGGCGATCGCCCCTTAGGGCGCTGTTCCTTGCCCAATCGCTCTACCTAGGACGCAGGTTTAGCAGTTCTTGAGGAGATGCCAGCATATCAATTGCCACGAAGAAAATTTTGCCTTCGGGATTGAGTAAGAACCGCCACGCAATGTTCATACCAACTTGGACACCGAACCAAGGAGTTTGGACTTTGCCTGTGATTTTCAGTTGCTTAGAACCATCTGGTAGAGCCTCGCTTATACCCTGCTCCGGCATAATATTGAGTCCCTGTGCTTCTGCACGCATATAGGCAATGATTGACTCACGACCAACAATCGGCTTCTGGAATGGCGGTTGCACGGCACCATCGGGAGTAAATAAAGCAATAGCAGCCTCAAAATTATCTGCGTTGAGAGCCTCAAAATAGCTCAATACAGCAGGCTCTGTGATGCCCTCAACTGTGATCTGAGTGGGAGCTGGCTGGGTACGCGGAAACATTGGTTCTTTAGCTGCTTTTGAGTACCCACTGGAATTAACCTCAGGCTCAAATCCCATGTTTACTACAGTATTACGCAGTACCGTAATTTGCTGACCTGGATCGAGTTTCTGAATGGCTTCTAGCACGAATTTGACGCCATCAGTAATTTGATAGCCAGGCGGGATGGGAGCAACAATGCCCTTTTTCATCAACTCTCCTAACTCAAACCAAAAAGCTAGCTTAGTGTTGACACTAAAGCTGGCATAGGAACGGCTGATGGGAGTGTCAACATAACCAGCAAGATCCCTCATGAGTTGCGTTTGGTCGGCATTAGACATCTGCTTGATTTGGTTTAGCAGTCCTTCTGCTAATTGCAGACGTGCAGCTCCAGGCGCTGCGGGTGTGATGGTACGACCTAGTTCAGTGTAGGCAAACCAGAGTAATGCCAATTTATCGTCAACGCTCAGTTGATCGAACAGTGCTATGGCGGCTGGAATTGGACTAGGAACTTGAGTGCCAGAGAAAATCTTTTGCGCCGACTCAATAGATAAGGACATCGTCAGAATCTCCTGGTTTATTTATTAACTTGTTGCTTTTAAAATCAGAGCGTAGGAGCTTCAAGTACTAAACAAGCTGGCTCCCGCATCAAACAATGTCTAGTCAAAACCTCAGCGAGCGCCAAGAACTAGACAAAACCAACTATGGTAATTTGCGTGCACATTGCGTTTTTCTACAAGCGGGATGAAGCCAATCTGGAAGCTACGTGTGCAAGTACATCTGGATTACAGAGGTGGCGCTCACCTTAGTCATGAACGACGTGGCTGCGTGCTCATGAAAACTCCTGACCTGTGGTTTCATCCGCTTTGTAAACTAATTTAACAGTTTATTTAACTTTTGTAAAATTTTTTAAAAAATAACAGTAAAATTGCTGGCAACCGAGCTCAATCCAGATTCCTATTTCTAGGGCGAATTTATAGGGCAAAGGCAGTAGGGACGCAAAATAGCAATGCCTTCATGCGTATCAACTTAAGCCAAAAGTCATTATTGACAAACATTTGAGCATTTTTTGATGTATCATCTAGATTTTCGTTCCCCCCTTAATCCCCCCGATCCAAGGGGGGAAATAAAACTACATCCCCCAAGGCTTCGGGGGTTGGGGGATCTAAGACGACGGTAAATTGCGTGTTTAAGCGTGAGTGTTGACACCAATGCAATGCTTTGCGCCCCTACAAAGGATGGTAAACGCGACGCCGTCACATCTTCAAGTGAATCCTAACGCCCTGTAGTGCAGCCTTAAATAAAGTCATCGGCAAAGGCATCAGTGTCTGGCTGCGCGATCGCTCTTCGTGGCATTTAACCTGTCACTCAACGTAGTCTTGATAAAAGCTTTGCAGCAAATTGTCTAATTTCTCTTCAGGACAACATTCTATCAACGCTTCAAAAACCTCTAGCAATTTTGCTGCACTGTCTCCTAATATTGGACTTAATCCCCAGACATCCTGCACCCAGTCCTGAGGACTTGCATCCTCAAAAATAAGACGCTGTAGCAGCTGCTTGGCTTCTATTTTAGAAATCGGCATAGGGTTTATTTCTGATTTGAGTAAACTAGTATATGACCTTTGTGCTTCAGCATGCGGATAAGGTGCGCTTTGTCCAGAGGTCAAAATAATTCATAATTAATCATTAGTGATTCATAATTATTACCCCACCTATGAATACGGGGGCATTAATTGCCGATGCGCATTTTTCTTTCTCTTTTAATAAATCAAAATAATTCGTAATAGGGTAATTGATAACTCATAATTCATACAAAATACAAATTATCAATTTTGTATGAATTAATAATTATTTTGTCAAGAAGCTATTTAGAGCAAATAAAATTATATATATATTCATTACGATTTTTTCCAGAATTAACCCAAATATGACTGGCTACCAGGTGTTTGAGATTGTAAACAGATACCTAAAACCTTTCTGTAGAAGCTGATCCCTAAAGTAGGATATGCGCTAAGGTAGGGGGTAAATGATTTTCTGTTGGAACCGTTCTACGAGAACAGAGTTATTTTTTAGGTTAAGTGGAGAACAATGAGGTCTTGATCTAGCTAATGTTCAGGAATTTGCTATGCATGAACTTGTTCAAACTGTCCTAAACAGTGATGAAAAAACTGCTCTGCGTCAGGTAATCGATGCTTTGAGTGCCTTAGATAAAAGGTACTTTCTGAGAAACGAGATTTCGCAAGCTTTTGCTGACTACTGTCAGCATTCCCAAAAGCCAGCCTACTTTTTCCACTCTTCCTCTATAGGAAAACTCATACACTATACTCACGAAATTATTTTAGAAGAGGAAAATACTTGGTTTGTTCTGCGACCAAGGATTGGTAGCCAAGAAGTTTGGCGGCTAGGAGCAAACATGAGTGGCTTTGAACAGATGACGCCACAAGCTTTGTTAGATGCGCGCGATCGCCTCGTTAACCGCTATCAACCGCAAATTTTAGAAATAGACTTCAGTCCATTTTACCACGGTTACCCCAGAATTAGCGACCCGAGAAACATTGGTCAGGGTTTAGGTTTCCTCAACCGTTACCTGTGCAGTCAAGTGTTGACTGACCCGCAATACTGGTTAGAGTTATTATTTGATGTTCTTCACCGACGTTCTTACAATGGCGTCCCCTTGCTGCTGGGCGATCGCATTGTCTCAGTTATCCAGCTAGCGAAACAAGTCAAGCAAGCCCTGAGTTTCCTCAACGAACGTCCCCCCAACGAACCCTACGAGAAATTTCGCTTAGATCTTCAAGAACTTGGCTTTGAAGCGGGTTGGGGTAACACTGCATCGCGGGTGCGTGAAACCTTAGAACTCCTCGACCGACTGATTCTCACTCCAGAACCAGCCATTCTAGAAGCGTTTGTTTCTCGCGTTCCAACAGTCTTTCGCGTTGTCCTCGTTTCCATACACGGTTGGATTTCTCAAGAAGGTGCTTTGGGAAGACCTGAAACAACAGGTCAAGTGATCTACGTTCTTGAGCAAGCGCGTAACTTAGAAAATAAACTGCAAGAAGAAATCAAACTTGCTGGACTAGACGTGCTTGGTATTAAACCCCAAGTCATTATTCTTACGCGCCTGATTCCCAACTGCGAAGGAACACTGTGTAACCTGCGCATCGAAAAAGTTGACTCAACAGAAAATGCCTGGATTTTGCGCGTTCCTTTTGCTGAGTTTAATCCGAATGTCACGCAAAACTGGATTTCTAAATATGAGATTTGGCCGTACCTAGAAACATTTGCCCTTGATGCAGAAAAAGAACTCTTAGCTCAATTTGGAGGTCGTCCCGACTTAATCATCGGCAACTACAGTGATGGTAACTTAGTTGCCTTTCTGCTTGCCCGCCGTCTGAAAGTTACCCAGTGCAACATTGCTCACTCGTTAGAAAAACCCAAAAATTTATTCAGCAACTTGTACTGGCAGAATTTAGAAGAGAAATACCATTTTTCAGCACAATACACGGCAGACGTCATCGGCATGAATGCTGCGGACTTCATCATCACATCGACCTACCAGGAAATTGTGGGGACACCGGATACAGTGGGCCAGTATGAGTCTTACAAATGTTTTACTATGCCCGAGCTGTATCATGTGGTCGATGGTATTGACCTATTTAGTCCTAAGTTCAATACAGTAGCGCCAGGGGTGAATGAAAAGATTTTCTTCCCTTATAACCAGATACAAGATCGAGACATTACTGTTAGCAGAAGAGTCCAAGACTTACTCTTTACCAGCGAAGACCCGCAAATTCTAGGACACCTAGAGAACCAAAGCAAGCGACCCATCTTCGCGGTTGGTGCGATGACTCCTCTTGATAACCTTGCAGGTTTGGCGGAATGCTTTGGCAAAAGTCAACAATTGCAAGAGCGTTGCAACTTAATTATTTTGACTGATAAGCTGCATCCGCAACAAGCGATAAATTCAGAAGAAGCAGGAGAAATCGAAAGACTCCACAAGATCATCAATGAGTATAATCTTCATGGTCACATCCGTTGGGTAGGAATACACCTCCCCATAGCTGACCTTGGAGAAGCATACCGTGTTATTGCGGATTTTGCGGGAATATTCGTCCATTTTGCCAGGTTTGAAGCCTTCGGACGCACCATTCTCGAAGCTATGAGTTCCGGGTTGCCAACTTTCGCCACTCAATTTGGCGGTTCCTTAGAAATTATCGAAGATGGAGAAGATGGTTTTCATCTGAATCCAACAGATCTAGAAGGAACAGCTAAGAAGATATTGAACTTTGTTGACCAGTGCAATGCTTATTTAGAACACTGGGATAAAATATCAGAGTGGGCGATTCAGCACATCCGTAACAAATATAACTGGCAGTTACACAGCAAGCAGTTGTTATTGTTAGCTAAAATCTATAGCTTTTGGAACTTTGTCAATCAAGAAAGCGGCGAAGCCAGATCTCGTTATCTGGAAAGTTTATTCCATCTGCTCTACAAACCTAGGGCTGAAAAAATTCTAGAACAACACATGCAAAGGTAACGGTTTCATCTCAAAAACCCTGGTTTGTTATGGATCAAAAAGATTATTCCCACCACTTTATTTATACAGATTGGACACTCATTGAAACCCAGCTTAACCCCAACAAGATTCACCACAGAGAAACCGTTTTCACAATTGGCAACGGTTACTTGGGAACACGGGGTGGTTTTGAGGAAGGTTTTCCGAATGACTTGCCAGCAACGTTCATTCATGGGGTCTATGATAATGTTCCTCTTGTATACACCGAACTTGCCAACTGTCCTGACTGGCTACCGCTGGTTATCATAGTTGATGGGGAACGCTTCCGGATGGAACGCGGCGAGATATTGAACTATGAGCGGCAGCTTGACCTGCATCGAGGTATTCTCAGCCGTAAGATACGTTGGCGAAGCCCAAACAGGAAAACAATAGACCTTTACTTTGAACGCTTTGCCAGTCGGGCGGATGAGCATGTGTTGGGGCTGCGCTGTCAGCTAACGCCAGTAGATTTTGACGGTTTCATTGAAGTTCAGGCTAGCATCAACGGCTATCCAGAAAATCAAGGTTTCAACCACTGGGAATTGATCGATCAGGGCAAGTTCGACCAAGGAACATGGCTGCACCTCCAGACTCGCAACACCCGCATCGCCTTGGGGATGGCTGTGGGAATCACAGTATCGGGAACTGATGCCCCGATACAAGTCACCAGTCCACCAGGCTATCCTACTTTGACGACCACATTCCTGGCTTCGTCAGGACAAACCATAACGGTGGATAAGCTGGTGGCAGTTTTTACATCGCGAGATGTGAATAATCCAACTCAAGCCGCTTGTGAAAAACTTGCTCAACTGCCTGAGTATCCGGTGCTGATAGACGCCCATGTACAAGCATGGGAGCAAGCTTGGCACAAAAGCGACATCTTGATTGAAGGGGATACGAAAGCTCAACTTGCCGTCCGGTACAGTATCTTTCAATTGCTGATTAGTGCCCCACTGTATGATGACAAAGTCAGTATACCTGCGAAAACACTTTCGGGTTTTGGCTATCGCGGTCATGTTTTCTGGGATACAGAGATTTTTATTCTGCCCTTTTTCACTTACACTCAACCAAAACTTGCTCGTAACTTGCTCTCTTACCGCTACCATACATTAAATGGAGCGAGACGCAAGGCATCTCACTACGGGTATAAAGGGGCAATGTATGCTTGGGAAAGCGCCGAGACTGGTGATGAAGTGACACCACGTTGGTTACCTCCTAATGATTTTTACGGAGAAGACATTAGGATTTGGTGCCGCGATCGCGAAATCCATATTAGCGCTGATATCACTTACGCGGTTTGGAACTATTGGCAAGCTACGGGCGACGACGAGTGGATGCGGGACTGCGGCGCGGAAATTATTTTGGATACTGCTGTGTTCTGGGGGAGTCGCGTTGAGTATGATACCAAGGACGAACGGTATGAAATTCGTGGGGTGATTGGAGCGGATGAGTACCACGAACTCGCAGACAATAGCGTGTTTACGAACCGGATGGTGCAATGGCACTTAGAGAAGGCGATCGCCGTGTATGACTGGCTGCATAACACGTACCCCGACCGACTCAGCACATTACAGCAGAAACTGCAACTGACTTCAGGACGGCTTTCCCGTTGGCAAGACATCATTACCAATATATGGATTTCCTACGATTCATCCACAGGACTGATCGAGCAGTTCGAGGGATTTTTCAAGTTAGAAGATATCAACTTGGCTGACTACGAACCACGCACCCGTTCAATGCAAGCCATTCTGGGCATTGAGGGAGGAAACAAGCGGCAGGTTCTCAAGCAGCCAGATGTGTTGATGCTTCTGTATTTAATGCGACAATCGCAGGAATTTCCCTACACCCAAGAAATACTACAGACAAACTGGGACTACTACGCACCGCGTACGGACATTACTTATGGTTCGTCATTGGGACCAGCAATTCACGCCATCTTAGCCTCAGATTTGGGCAAATCAAAAGAGGCTTACGAACGGTTTATGCAAGCCGCATTGGTAGATATAGAAGATGTTCGTGGCAACGCTGACGACGGAATTCATGGGGCTAGTGCTGGTGGTGTTTGGCAAGCCGTGGTTCTGGGGTTTGGTGGTGTCCAACTTGGGGAAAATGGACCCGTAGCAACGCCACAACTGCCTCCTGGCTGGAAACGTTTGCAGTTCAAGCTGCATTGGCGCGGCGAGTGGCACGAGTTTGACCTACGTCCTGGGCAAGATCACTTAACGCCTCTCGATATTCGGGGAGTTATCTTCGATTTAGATGGTGTGATAACCGATACCGCAGAATACCACTACTTAGGCTGGCAGAAGCTGGCAGATGAAGAAGGATTACCCTTTAATCGCGAAGCAAACGAAGCGCTGCGGGGTGTATCTCGTCGCGGTTCGGTGCTGAAAATAATTGGTAGAAAGCAATACTCAGAACCGCAGATCCAGGAGATGATGGAGCGCAAGAACCGCTACTATGTGGATTTTATCCAAAGAGTCACACCAAAGGATTTATTACCTGGGGCAATTGCGTTGTTAGATGAGTTGAAGCAAGCTGGTATCAAGATAGCGCTTGGCTCTGCAAGCAAAAATGCTCGCACAGTGATTGAGAAACTGGGAATTGCCGATTACTTTGATGCGATCGCTGACGGTTATAGCGTGACGCAATCCAAGCCTGCACCCGACTTATTTCTCTACGCAGCTGAACAGTTAGGACTTCAACCTGAGCAATGTGTCGTTGTCGAAGATGCAGCATCAGGTATTGAGGCGGCGCTTGCGGCTGGAATGTGGGCTGTGGGACTTGGTCCTACTGAACGAGTGGGAGCAGCTCACGTTGTCTTACCTAGTCTCGCGGGTGTTCACTGGACGGAACTACGAGAGAAATTGAACAGTAGTAAGTAAAACGCAAACAAAGACAGCACACGTGTAGAGACGTTGGATGCAACGTCTCTACATTAGACTTCTTGCAAAAGTATGATTAATGGATATTTAGAACCGCAGATGCACGCAGATAAAGGAGGCAGTGCGTTGCGGGGGTTCCCCCCGTTGAAGCAACTGCCGTGCAGATAATAAATCTCGTGTCCACTTTTAGTTCTGTCCAATCCCGCCATGCCACTTTACCCCCTCGAACTTTGTAGACAGGAACCCCACTAGTCACCGCGTCCTTATATGCTTTGTAAAACCGAATCCCCCGGCTAAAGACAGGATAACCCTGAGTCTTGAGTGCTTTTATTGCCTCAAGCCCGTCCTTTTGTGGCGGTGGTGGAACCATCGTGAGCAGCACTCTCCAATTGGTATCCTCCGGTAGGGATTTCGCCATAAGTGCCATTGCGTCCATGCTCAACAGGTCTGGTGGAGTTGGCACAATGAGTAAATCACAACCGCTCGCCAATTCCTCAACTTCTACATCATTGGGTCTAGCTGGTGTGTCAAAGATAATGAACTCGAACGATTGCGATCGCATCAGTTTTGCAGCTTCCTTCTCGCCGCACACCTGAAACGGCAGTCCCCCCAGGTTTTGCCCAAGTTGTTGCTGAGCGGTTGGGGTCAGCATCAATGACCAGGGTTGCACCGTCCTTAGAGAACAGTGAGGCGAGGTAGATAGCCGAAGTTGTTTTGGCAACCCCGCCTTTAAATGAGCTTAGAGAGATGATCGGCATAATCTTCCCTCATGAAGTTAAACGCATCATACCGCACCTGCACACATTTATTATGAATTTGTGGATGTGTAAATATTTGGGTACCTGATATCTTGCACCTCACCGTACAAACGCAGGCAACGTAAAAATATGCCTGAAAAAGCTACCTTATTTTTATTGACTTTTATGGCAAAATCAAGAGTTTCAGTTTATTACTGAGTAATGAAGTTACATCAATTTTTATTGGTGCAAAATGTAAGGTACCCAAATAAAGTGCCGAGAAAATAGCCCCTTTATTTTGCGGTATAAGGGGCTTCATTTTGTCAGGTAAGAAGATAATCATTCTCAAAACGTCCTCGGATTTGCTCCTATAATCGTCTACAGTACAAAAAGATAAGGACGGCAGATGGTGCTTGCGATCCTGAATTTGTGACAAAAGACAAAGCAATGAAATAGTCAAACGGGTATGAAGCGCAATAACCCAACTGCCTACGAGCACCCATCCGGATCGCACAGAACCTGCCACAACAATTTCCAACTTGTAGCAAAAATATCAGGGATTGATAAATATGAATTTATCCGGTCAACAACGTAGAGAACTACAAGACGCTTTGATTGATGCTTTTCCAGATATAGCATCCTTAGAGCAAATGTTGGCGTATGAATTAGATGGTAAAAATCTCAGAGCCATTGCAGGCGAAGGAAGTTTACAAAATATTGTCTTTAAATTAATACAAACAGCAAATGCTCAGGGATGGATTGAAGATTTAATTCGTGCTGCACAGAAAGAAAACCCTAGAAATTCAAAGTTGAATGCGATTGCTCAAAAATTGTTGAATGCGGAAATCCCTTCTATGAAATACCAAGATTTTCAAATATTAGTTGATAACAATAACAAAATTCGCGCTTCTTCAGAGCAAGGTGATGTTTCGGGTGAATTCCGCTTGGAAATGAACGAAATTGAACTGGCGTTAGAACTGATTGAGTCTAAAAAGACAAATGATAAGTTACTCAAAAGATTAGGAAACCAACTTTACCAAGCGCTTTTTCCCAACCAAATTAACGCTCGCTTCCATGCTACTATGGCAGGGGCACAAGCAAATGAAGACAGCGTTCGCTTGCGCTTAATATTTCAATCTCCTCAATTAGCCGCGCTCCCCTGGGAATTCCTCTATGACGAAGAAACCAACACCTTTTTAGGAAACAACACCCAAACAGTGCTCTCTCGCTATATTGATGTTCCCCTGCAAAAACGGGACATTATAGCCGCCAATTTACCCCTGAAAGTGCTACTCGTTATTTCATCCCCTACTGACTTAGCTACATTAGATGCAACTGGCGAAGAAACGCTTATTCGGTCAGCTCTGAAAAAGCACATAGAAGTAGGTAAAATAGAGTTAGATATTATACAAGAAGCTACCATCCGTAACATTAATCAAAAGTTGCGTGAAAAACCCTATAATGTATTCCACTTCATTGGACACGGTGTTTTTGAGAACAATAAAGGCTACATAGCGCTGGAAGATACCAATAAGGCAGCTAAATTGTTGGATGATGAAGGTTTCGCCAACTTCTTCTTGGGCAACCGCAACTTGGGGTTAGCTGTGCTCAATTCCTGTCAAGGGGCAGAGGTGTCGGAGCAACAAATTTTTGCAGGAATAGCACCCAACCTGGTGCGACGGGGAATACCAGCAGTAGTCGCCATGCAATATTCTATCCTTGACGACACCGCCAAGCTTTTTGCTGATGAATTCTACCGCACCCTTGCCCTGGGCTACCCCGTAGACGCTGCCATCCAAACAACCCGTAATGCCATTTCTCAGGATGTCGGATTAGATAAACGCGACTTTGCTACACCAGTGCTTTATATGCGGGCTAGAGATGGAATAATTTTGAGTGGGCTGTAATTTGATATGTATCTCCGCAAGACCTGCTGTCGCTATTAGCCAATACATTGATTATGCGATCGGTATGAATAATCCAATTCAAGACAGTGCAGCAATTGAGTTTGCTAAAGGATTTTATGATGGACTGGGTTATAAAATCTCCCACAATCAAGATGTATTTCAACGAGCCTTTGATGAAGGCATGGTTGCTATTGAGATGGAAAACCTTTCGCAAGGAGCGATACCAGTTTTGAAAAAACGATAAGACTGGTCGAACCTAAAATTAAACCAATTAATTTCCTCATAGCCCTTAGCACTAACAATTTTCAAAATACTCCGACTTTCGTATGTGAGCCATTTATATAAAACATATGAAATTATCTAGTAAACAATTGCAAGAACTACAAGAAGCTTTGATTGATGCTTTTCCCAATACAGCATCTTTAGAGGAAATGTTGTCATATAAATTAGATAAAAATCTCAGAGCAATTGCAGGTGAAGGAAGTTTACAAAATATTGTCTTTGAATTAATAAAAGTAGCTAACTCAGAGGGATGGGGTACCAATTTGATTTGTGCTGCACACAATCAGAATCCGGGAAACCCAAAACTGAAAGCTATTGCTGAACAACTACCGCCTCAGAGCACATCAAACGTTATTCAACCAAATAACCAACGAGTTTTGCGAGCTTCATTAATTTGGCTGTTAATGTTTTTTATAAGTGTTGGTTTATTCATAACACTTCATTTTGTAATTATTACCTTTCAATTGGATAAAGCATTCTGGTCTTTGTTTTTAACAGTCGTTTTGTCGCTCCTAACCCTAGCCGCAATATTCTTGATTAAATTCCTAAATCGACTTTTCCAGAATTCAGAACTAAGTTTAAACCAATTAGCAGAATATCTTGCAGATATATTGTGGAGTCGAGTTGAAGTTTTGGTGTGGGAATTAACCTCTCCATTTCAGCGCCAGTATTACGAGAGTTTAATTTATAGTTGCCGCGACTATAAAACTCAAGGATTAAAAACTAAGGGAGAGTTTACCTTTGCTTTAGATAAAGTGTTTGTGCCATTAAAAGTTTTGCCAAAAAGCCCAGATAAAATTTTACCGAATATGATTCAGTCTAGCAGCATGACTGATAATCTCAGCAGCATTTGGGATATTTTAGTGGCAAACAAAAAAACATCTGCTTATTCTAGTCTAGCAATCATTGGTTCGCCTGGCTCGGGAAAAACAACTCTATTACAACACTTGACCCTCACCTATGCCAAAAATACCCAGCGTCTTCAACATAGAGAAGCACCAAAGCTGATTCCCATACTGGTATATCTGCGTGAGGGCAATATTCAAACAGAAATTTCTAAAGCACATCCACCGAAATTATCAGAATTGATTGAACGTCAAGAATCCATTAGCCAACTGAACCCACCGCCACAGTGGTTTGAAAGAAAATTAAATGCCCAGCAATGTTTGGTGATGTTGGATGGACTTGATGAAGTGGCAGATTTTCAAGTTCGCCGTTCAGTCAGTCGTTGGATAAATCAACAAATTAAAACATATCGCAATGCGTTTTTTCTTCTGACTTCAAGACCCCATGGATTAAGGAGTGAAAGCGATTCTTTAGAAGAAATTAAGACAATTGTAGAAGTACAACCATTTAGCTTAGGACAGGTAGAGACCTTTATTCACAATTGGTATTTACAACGAGAAATTATGAGCCACGTGAGAAACGACGACATAGGTGTAAGGCGGTTAGCGCGAAACCAATCCAATGATTTAATAGAACGCATTAAAAATTCCCTACCTTTAGCAGCAATGGCATTCAATCCACTACTGCTTACCATGATTGCTACAGTTCACTGTTATCGTGGTGCTTTACCAGGACGGCGGGTAGAGTTGTATGCTGAAATTTGTGATGTTCTCCTAGGACGACGACAGGAGGCAAAAGGTATTCCTGATGTATTAACCGCCGAGCAAAAGAAAGCTGTACTCCAAGTGTTAGCATTAGAGTTAATGAAAAAGGAAACCCGTGAGTTCACTCCAGCACAGGGATACTCTCTCATCCAAAGTGAGTTAACCAAAGTAGCCAGCAACAATCAAACTCCAGAACAATTTATCAAAAATATAGAAAATGTCAGCGGTTTATTAGTGGAAAGAGAAAAAGACAGATACGAGTTCGCTCACAAAAGTTTTCAAGAATACTTAGCTGCCGTTCAGATTAAAGAAACCAATCAAGAATTATTACTAACAAATAAAATTAACGATGATTGGTGGCATGAAACGATTCGTCTTTATACTGCCCAAAGTGGAGCCACACAAATTATCTGTGCTGCTTTGGAGAATCCGACTGTTTTGGCGCTAAAACTTGCCTTAGATTGTCAAGAAGAAGGTTTGCGAGTTGAACCACAAGTCAGGCAACAGCTTGCAGATAAGCTGGAGGCTGGATTAAAGTCCAATGATCCAGAGATTTTTCAACTAGCAGCTCAAGTCAAACTAGCACGACGATTAAGTAGCCTAGTCAGAATTGATGAGCAACTAGAAATTGATAATGATAGCTATATAACTTGTGCTGAGTATCAACTTTTTCTTGATGAGACAGGGGAAGCTCGCCAACCTCAACATTGGCATAGTAAGCGATTTCCATCTGGAGATGCCAAAAAAATAATTTCAGGCATCAACCAGGGAGATAAATATCGATTTTGTGTCTGGCTAAAATCTTGGAGTGAGAAACAAGGTTTAAATAATCAGCTTACTGAATCATTAACTTTTTACAGGTTGCCAACACCGTCGGAAAGAATTCAGCATCCTATCAAAGATGACCAACAGTTTGCAGACAGTGCAATTCGCCTTGTTAAGTTTCAAATCCCTTTGAGATACAGTCAACTTGCTAATTACCTATTAAGCGGAGAATGGAGACAAGCTGATGAGGAAATAGTTTCTGTAATGCTGCAGGTAAGTAAGAAAGAAAACCGAGGCTACTTAGGCTTAGAAGATATCGAAAATTTCCCATGTGATGATCTCTGTCGAATCGATTTTCTATGGATATATGCGAGCGAGGGGCGTTTTGGTTTTAGCGTTCAGAAGGACATTTACAAAAATTTGGGAGGTACGAGCAAGCCTAATGAGAGACTATGGAATAACTTTGGCGATCGCGTAGGGTGGAAAGTGAATCAAACCTGGATAGATTACTCAAAAGTTACTTTTGATACCACTGCTCCTGTGGGACACCTCCCGTTCTTCGTTCTTTGGCGTTCTGGGATCCTCGTTCGTGATCCTCGTTTGTTGGTTCGTTCTGTGCCTTTGACTAAATTTCTATCTCTCTTCTCTCGCATCCAGGATTGTAAAGTTTAACCTATAAGCTTTACATCGTCCTAGGCTTTACTGAGAATGGAGAGGCTTTGCTGAGTCGTATGGGGGATAATTATCAAAGGACATTGGAGGTGAAACGGTTGGCTAAGTTTGACACGTGATATTGCCGTGGTTCTCCAGGAGGAGATGGTGCTGTATCTTTGTTACTCAGCCACTTGAAGCTTGGCACGCGAGCGTGTGATTACATTTCTTTTTTCATTAGGCTACGAAAAATTTACTGAAACTGCTAGCATTTACCAGGAATCATACCTTGTCCATTTGTATCTTTGGGTAAGTCTTATTTTTGTAAAACTATCAACAACAGTAGTAACCGTGCATATTAGTATCGCAGATGACAGTCAAATCAAGAACCAGCAACTCTATCACGTTTTACTTAAGTTGGACTACACAGATCAGGAGCAACTATTTTCCAGGTTTATTACGACAAATCAAATAGCGGCATTTTTGATTCATGGGTCTTCTCAAGACTATGGACAACATTGGTTGACGAATCGATTGCTTAAAAAAATCCGCAGAGTATCGGATAAACCTGTGTTGGTGGATCTCGACTGTCTTGTTCATAATCGAAATTCTCAAACAATGTGGAGGGAATTAGGTCGTCACTTTGGGGGAATAAAAGACTCTCCAGATTTAATTGCAGGGAAAGTATTAAAATCTTGGACAACTAAAAATATCTATATTGTTGTTGACAATGTGCAATCCATGTCTGAGCAGCTACTACAGGAACTAATACAGAAGTTTTGGTTGCCACTTGCTACTCAAGCTCAAAGTATTGCCTCCCAGACTAATTTCAAATTACTGATGTTCCTAATAGATAATGTAAGCAAAGTTGAAAGCCAAAGCTGGAACGTTTCATTCGCTGAAAATTTTGAGCCAACCTGGAGATGTCATCAACCAGTTATACTACCTAAAAATAATGTTTTTTCTGATATAGCATTGCGAGATTGGATTAACCATGAATCTGTTTACTTACCAGATCAATTAGTAGAAAATATAGATGGAGTCATACAAACAATTCTAGAAAATAGTGAAGCTGGTATACCGATACCAGCTTTTCGTGAAATATGTAATTTATGTGAATGTGAATGGCTTGAGGAATGGTTAAAAATTTGTTGAGCAATTATGTATCTGAATATACAGGCTTAGTCCAACCTAAGCCAGGAGAATGCGACCCTAAAACAGGTCAACTGTTATATCCCTATTTACCAGATCCTGAATTAGTGGAAGCGGTTAATCTTGCGATCTACTTGCAACGTCCTTTGCTGTTAAAAGGAGAACCTGGATGCGGTAAAAGCGAGTTAGCCAGAGCAGTTGCTTATGAATTGAAACTTGACTTTAAAGACTGGTATATAAAATCTACAAGTCGAGCAAAAGATGGTTTATACACCTACGATGCAGTTGGACGTTTACGAGATGCTCAACTTGCAACTTCTAATAGTCTAACGCCAGAGGAAAAACAACGAATTAATCAACCTTCAGGATACATCAGTTGGGGAGCATTAGGAGAAGCATTTCTTTCTGACCAACCTACTGTGGTTTTAATTGATGAAATTGATAAAGCTGATATTGATTTTCCCAATGATTTGCTGTTGGAGCTAGATCAGCGTTTTTTTATTGTTGATGAAACTCGCCAGATGATTAGGGCAAATATTGCCCCTATTGTCTTTATTACCAGTAATGACGAAAAAGACTTACCTGACGCATTTCTACGACGTTGTTTATTTCATTACGTTGAATTTCCGAATCATGAACGACTCTTTGCTATTATAAATGCTCACTTTCCTACTGAACCAGAAGCATTGGTAAGAAAAGCTATAGCCCGCTTCCTTGAATTACGTAAAGAAATGCAGAAAGACAAAGGGGAGGCAGGAAAAAAAGTTAGTACTAGCGAATTAATTGACTGGCTTCGTGTGCTGGGTCGATATCCCCAAGATGATATTTTAGCTAAGTTGGATGGCAAAATTCCATTTGCAGGTGTCTTACTGAAAAATTGGGATGACCATAAGCGTTATCTCAAATAATTTCTTATATGTTTATAACTTCGAGCTTATGAACCTCACTCTCCAGTTTCTACTAATATGGATAACCTTCCTCTCCTAGAATTATTTACTCGATTACGCCAAGCTGGATTACCGCTAGGCGTGGATGATTATTTGGCAGTTTTAAAGGCATTGCAAGCAGGTTATGGCATTTCAAACAAAAATGCTTTAGCTAGATTATGCCGTACTCTATGGGTTAAATCAAAACAAGATAAACAATTATTTGAGTATCATTTTGAAAAAATTATTTTGTCTCAAAATGAGCCAATTAACTCTTCCATAATGATGACTTCACCTCCTTCAATCTCTGGTAAATCGCTCAAAAATAATCCTCAGAAAAAAGGGCATAAATCATTTCTAATTTCCAACTATTTAAAATTACTACAACATTATGTAATTCCAGTAGTGATTTTTAGTTTATTCTTTGTAGTTGCTATCAAGATTTGGCCTTCAAATCACGTTCTTCTTCAAAAGGAAGAGCCGAGTTATCCAATATATGTTGTTAATAATATGCAACGTACGGTAATTCCACTACGGTTTATTTTCTTTATATTCTTTGTTACTTTTGCTGTTGCATACGCTATCTCCAGAAGAGTAGAAAATAGTAGGGATAGCAAGGTTAAAAATCCACTACATTCTGAACCAGAAAACACAATACCTGATAATACATCTCAAGCTTTGGAGAATACAAGCGACGAAAAAAAAGTGCTAGAAGCTCAACAAAAAACTTTCCAAGCAAAAACTGTAAAAGCTCTCAACCGCTTTATTCAAATAACTGAAGAGCCTGCACTAACCCGTCGCCAAATGAAACAAAGTTGGCGTTATCTACGCCGTATGCTTCGAGAAGGAGTACCAACAGAACTCGATGTCGAGGCAACAATTGAGCGCATTAGCAGACAGGGAGTATTGCTTGAACCTGTGATTGTGCCGCGTCGTGTGAACCGGAGTAAACTGTTGCTGTTTATCGATCAAGATGGTTCGATGATGCCATTTCAAAATTTATCGCACCAACTAGCAGAAACTGCCATCCGAGGTGGACGTTTGGAAAATACAGATATTTATTATTTCCATAATTGTCCAAATGGTTACCTTTATCGCGATCGCTACTATCAAATGCCAAAAACAATTGACGATGTTCTAAACAGCTTGCGTTTTCCCCATACTTCTGCCTTGGTATTTAGCGATGCTGGTGCTGCAAGAGGTGGATTAAATCCAGAGCGAGTGGAAGTAACTGCACAATTTTTAGAGCAACTTAGAGAGCAGGTTCGTCATATTGCTTGGCTCAATCCAATGCCTCGTTATCGCTGGCTTGGCACTACTGCAGGTCAAATTGCTCGATTGGTGCCGATGTTTGAATTAAGTCGCCAAGGCTTTCATAATGCAATTTCTGTCCTACGCGGTCAGTCTGGACATTTTGGGGTTTCAAAACTTTGAAAATAAATTAGTTGTATGACAGTTACTTCTAGCCTAAAACCCGGTATCGCTGCTCGACAGATTGCGTCTTTTGAAAAACGCTTTGGTCAAGCACATCTACTGCTAGCATATCACGCCGCTTTCCCGTTGGTACTTACCTCGGATCTACTTTACTCTTTGTGGATCAACTTCCGGCAGGATATCCGTGGTCAAGCCCTGAATATTCCTTGGTTTGCTGTAGCCGATTTGTTACTTTCAAGCTTATGTAACGAAGTTGGGTATCAACTATACCAGATGGACGCAACGGTGCGAAATGAGTTGCTAAATCGTCTGCAAGAAGATAATTGTTTTGGTCAAACACGAATTAAAGAGTTATCAAACTTCTTGCTAGATTATATTCAGAAACAACTTCAAAGTGATGAGCCTTATATTCAAAATTTTGCAAAAGCGCAGCGATGGGCAGCGTTAGCCTACACCCGTCCCCACAAAACTACCTACGAATTAGCACTAGCGTTTTCTCAGCTAAATTTTGATAATCCGGCTGAAATCCTACGTATGTTGTCGTTGTTGGAGAATTTAGCATTGCCACTACCTGAGTTTCAATCTTTATTAACGTACGCGTGCGGTATAGCAGCTTTTGTGCACGGAAACATTGAAGTGGCAACGGCGCATTTGAAGGAATTAGTGGGTGCAGATAACCGAATCCGAATTGCAGGTGTAAGATTGCCTATTCCCGCCCCTGTCCAATCAAGGCTAAATGCATTGCGTTCAAAACGCACTCGTAATTTCAGCCGCGCTAATTTGCGGGGTAAATCTTTTAAAGGGCAAGACTTAACAGATGCAGATTTTAGTTATTCAGATATTCGAGGTGCAGATTTTTCCGATGCTATTCTTGTTGGCGCTAACTTCGCACACACCACCGCAGGATTACAAAGTTATTGGATAATAGGATTAATATTATGCTCAATGCTGCTATCGTTCTCATCAGGCTTGGGCGCAATTATGACAGGAGATTTCCTAGAAAAAATGTATTTAATCGGTCTTAATAATGAACCAACTTACATTTTTGCAGTAAGTGTCTTGCTATTATTTGCAGTCGTTGGTGTTGTCATTATCCGTCGGGGTATTGAGGCAACTTTAGGGTCTATAACCTTAGCTATAACTGGCATCTTAGCTCTAACTTTAGCCATAACACAAGCTACAGCTTTTGGGGATTGGTTTATAAGGGTAGCTATAGCAATTGCTGGAATTATTGCTCTGGTTATTGGTGGTAGTGGTGCTAGGTTGGGGGTTTTAAGCTTCCTTGGGAAATGGGCTACTCGTTTGACTATAACTATAGGCGTGTTACATTCGCAAATTGGATATATTGACATACGAAAAGTTCTTGGTATAAACAATTTTGTATACGAATTCTCAGATATTCCTGATGGCAAATTTAAGGTTTGGCTTGAGACTGCATTCAATGGGAATGTGAATACAGCAATTGATTCGGCTATTATTGTAAGTTTAGTTGGAACTGTTGGTTTAATTCTGGCTGAAGCCATAGGTATGGCTTTGGCTAATATTGTTAGTAAAGCATCGGCTTTAACAGTAGGCTTATGCGGGCTTTTGTTTTGGTTTTTATTTTTAATTCAGGCTCAAACAGAACTTAGCTCATCTGGGAGTGTGCTGATACTTTTAAGCATAGCTGGACTAGGTGTATACGTGGGTTGGCAAGCCATCAACCGAAATGAGAAATATGCTTTCGTTGTAAATGCTGCCGTTGCTGCTATAAGTTTTTGGATGAAAGGTACAAGTTTTCGAGGAGCTAATCTAACTGATGCCAATTTTTCTGAGGCAAAGGTTAAAGGTGTAGATTTCAGTGATGCTAACCTCACACGTACCTCATGGTTTCATGCCAAAGAACTCGAACTTGCCCATGTTGGAGAAAGTTATTTGAAGTCTCCACAAATAAGACAATTAGTAATAAAACGCTTGGGACAGGGCAAAAACTTCGATGACCTATCCCTGCGTGGTTTAAACTTATCTGAGGTTGATTTGGTAGATGCGAGTTTTATTGGTACAGACCTAAGTTACACTAATTTACAAGACGCCAATCTATCTGGTGCAAAGCTCATAGAAACTCAACTCGAACAAACTGATTTGACTGGCGCTTGTTTGACTGGCGCTTATATTCAAGACTGTAATATTACAAGTTCAACTAAACTCGATGGAGTAGAGTGCGATTACATTTATATACCATCGGTTACACCAGATAATCTCAATCTCTGTCGTCAACCAGAAGATTATGGAGAGATATTTGAGCCTGGTGAATTTGCTGATTTTGTTGTTCAGTATATGGAATCTCTACATAGCCACTGAACCTAATTTTCTTTTTTCTAAAGCTAATAATCTAATAAACATTAACGTTACATAGATAGTTAATAATGGGTTGTAGACAAAGAAATTAATGGCTGTAGTAAGCAATCTATTCAAAACAAAAGCAGGATCAGAGGTTGATAATTCCCCCCCATTGAGTTCCCCTGAAACTCCAAAAATAGATTCACTGATTAAGCTAGAGATAAAATCTAGCACGTTACTGATAAGAATTAGTGTTAGGAAATTCCAGAAAATCTGCCAACCATAACCTTTAGTCAGTTGCCAACATCGCTTAAATACGTCTCTTGTTGAAAGATCCTTGATTATAACTAAAGAAAACACAAAGTATAAACGAGGAAATAAAAATAAAATTAATAGTAGCGGTGATAAGCATATTCTTAAAAAAAGGATTTTTGGAAAGTTCTCAATCGCTTTTTGTAGAGATTGAGAAATAGTTATTTCTTCTTGATTTAGTTTTTTATAACAGAAAAACAATGCTGCTTCAAAGAAAACAGCACCTATAGATAAAAAATACAATTCGTCTATGATGCTAAATAATATTTTAGGAATTACAAGTTTTGACAAAGATAAAATCAATGAGGGAATAAAGAAAATCAGCAGTGATTTGTAAATTGGTAGAACTGATATTAATGAATCCCGTAGTAAGCGGACAGGGGTGATTGATTGAGTTGTCATGAGTGGAATATTTACTTGTTCTAATTATTCATAGAGTACCTTGGATTTGGGTAATTTTTCCCTTGGCTTTTGACCCAAAAAGCCCAGAGCGGCATCACCCTGGTCGGTGTAGGTAGGCAATAAGTTCGATGGTGCGGAGCGCCCACTAATAACCCACATTCCTTAGGGTTGATCAGCAAACGAGATAATATTTCCGACAAGGGGCACCAAAAAACTTGAGAATCCAGCATCGCTCCTCAGTAAGGTTAGCAATTTGCTTTGTTTGGGCGATTGCCCCAGAGGGGCAGTGCGCCGGAGGCGCAATCGAAACCCGCGTGAATCGACATAAAACATTGGAACTCCCAACGTAAAGTTGGAGTCGCAGTCGGTTTGCCCATATAAAAAAGTAGACAGAATTTATAACTTTGATGTTTAAAATGAGACTGTCTACCATTTGGGGAAAACTTCCATAACCTATGCTGAAGCGGACTTTTCCATCCCCAGAAGCACTGCGACGCTTCCCTTTCGGTCTAGCTGATATTGCTCTGATTCTTGGCACATTGGTTTTAATAGGGCTGATTGCGCGTGTGGGTGCGGGAACTCTCGTCAGTTTTGTGCCGCCGGATGTCGTACCTGGTGTGAGCTTAAACCCGCGTCATCTGCCGTACTATGCTGCAAGCTCAACGCTGCGGATGTTTATCGCGCTATTTTGGTCCACGGTGTTTACTTTAATTTATGGTTACGTTGCTGCCAAAAGCCGCCGTGCCGAACGAGTCTTAATCCCACTCCTCGATATCTTACAGTCAGTTCCGGTTCTAGGCTTTTTGTCGATTACGGTGACAGGCTTCATTGCCCTGTTTCCGGGCAGCCTGCTGGGATTAGAAGCAGCCTCGATTTTTGCCATTTTCACAAGCCAAGTCTGGAACATGACCTTTTCGTTCTACCAGTCGCTGAAAATGGTACCAAGCGAACTCGACGAGGCAGCAAGGCTTTATCGGCTTTCACTCTGGCAGCGGTTCACTAAGCTGGAAGTACCGACAGCGATGATTGGGCTGATTTGGAACGCAATGATGAGTTTTGGGGGCGGTTGGTTCTTTGTTGCTGCCAGTGAAGCGATTAGTGTACTGAACCAGAAGTACACCTTACCAGGGATTGGCTCTTATGTGGCAGCAGCGATCGCCGCTCAAAACTTGCCTGCTTTGGCTTGGGCATTGCTGACCATTGCTGTGGTCATTTTACTAGTAGACCAATTGTTCTGGCGACCGCTAATTGCTTGGTCGGATAAGTTCCGCCTAGAACAGAGTTCGGCAGCAGAGGCTCCCAATTCCTGGCTGTTCAATTTGTTCAAAGCAGCTCGACTTCCCCGTTTGATTGGGCGGGCGTTGACTCCGGTAGGAGAAACTATTAACAGCTTGCTGTCATCACTTACCCCACAGCGTCCGCCGCTTGCTGTAGGTAAAACTCAACAGGTAATAGGCGATCGCCTCTACAACCTCGCTTTGTTGGTCGTGATTGGCGCATTGGTGGTGACTGGGTTGCACTTTATTCTCATTACAGTGGGACTGGGTGAGGTATTCAAGACTTTTTGGCTGGGGTTACTTACCTTGGGGCGCGTACTGGTACTGCTGGTGGTGGCAACGCTGATTTGGACACCGATTGGTGTGGCGATCGGGTTTAACCCCCAACTATCGCGCCTGTTGCAGCCAGTGGTGCAATTTCTCGCATCGTTTCCAGCAAATTTCATTTTTCCCTTCGCGACTCTCTTCTTCATTCGTAGCCATATCAGCATCAATTGGGGTAGCATCTTCTTGATGTCTCTTGGTGCTCAGTGGTACATCCTGTTCAACTCCATTTCCGGAGCGATGAGCATTCCAACCGATCTGCGCGAGATGGCAACGGATATTGGTCTGCGTGGCTGGCGATTGTGGCGCAAGTTAATCATTCCTGGTATTTTCTCTGCTTGGGTCACAGGCGGCATTACTGCTAGTGGTGGAGCGTGGAACGCCAGCATAATTGCTGAGGTTGTCGCTTGGGGGCAAACCACCCTGACTGCAACCGGGTTGGGGGCTTACATTGCTAAGGCAACGGAAGTAGGCGACTGGCCGCGCATCACCTTGGGAATTGGAATGATGAGCCTGTATGTGGTTGGGCTAAACCGAGTGTTGTGGCGACAACTGTATCAACTTGCAGAAAAAAAATATCATCTATAAGGGGAGCATCAACCATGACAACGACTACGCGGGTAACTAATGAAGTACTGATTGCCGTCGAACAGGTTAATAAAAGTTTTCCACTGCCAGAAGGCAAAGGAGAGTTTAGAGTTCTGCGCAACATCAATGTAACGGTTCGTGCAGGTGAAGTCGTGGCGTTGCTGGGACGCAGTGGTAGTGGGAAAAGCACCTTATTGCGGATTATGGCAGGCTTGATTCCACCAAGTGAAGGGCGGGTGATCAGCAATGGGAAACGTTTGCAAGGAGCTAACCAAGATGTTGCAATGGTCTTTCAGAGCTTTGCACTGCTACCTTGGCTGACAGTACAAGAAAACGTCGAGTTGGGACTCGAGGCGCAAGGCGTGAGGCGGGATCAGCGACGACAACGCGCACTCAAGGCAATTGACTTGGTGGGCTTGGATGGTTTTGAAAGTGCCTATCCCAAGGAGTTATCCGGTGGTATGAGGCAACGGGTTGGTTTTGCACGAGCATTTGTTCTGGAACCGCAAGTCCTGTTTATGGATGAGCCATTCAGTGCGCTGGATGTTCTCACATCTGAGAACCTACGGGGTGAAATCGACGACTTGTGGAATGCTGGAACCTTTCCGTCCAAAAGCATTTTGATTGTCACCCATAACATTGAGGAAGCCGTATTTCTTGCGGATCGAGTGATTATCCTGGGATCGAATCCAGGGCACGTTCGTGGTGAACTCGTGATTGATTTGCCGCGCCCCCACGATCGCACAAACGCCCGCTTCAAAGCCTTGGTAGACTATATCTACACAGTCATGACTAACCCAGAAGCCGAAGTCACCGGAGAAGTCGCTGTCGCAGCTCCCACACCCGTACAAGCATCCAAATCGCCTTATGCCCAGTCGCTGCCGCATGTACGAGTTGGTGGTATAAGTGGTCTACTAGAACTGATTGTGGAGAAACCAGAAGGTCAGGAGGATATCCCCCGGTTGGCAGAACGAATTCAGCTAGAAGTGGATGATCTTCTGCCGATTCTTGATGCTGCTGTGATGCTGGGCTTTGCAGAAGTCACACAAGGGGATGTTAAGCTTACTGAAATTGGGCGCGACTTTGCCACTACAACCATTCTGCGAAGTAAAGACCTGTTTCGGCAGCAAGTCCTGCAACGTGTGCCTATGTTGGTGAGCATGCTACAGACGTTGCGAGAAAAACAAAATGGCTCGATGCGAGCAGATTTCTTTCTAGATTTACTGGATGAACATTTTCCCCATGCAGAAGCCGAGCGACAATTTGCTACAGCAGTTGATTGGGGACGCTACACAGAGCTGTTTGAGTACGATGCTAGCGAAGAACGGCTTTATTTACCAGAGCCAGTGGCGGCACAAAGTAGAGAACAACTCTGAAAAATTTGGGTCGCTGCAGTTGTTGGCGTTAGGTGGCAAATGACTTCTATGTGAAGTACCCCGGCTTGCCTTGGGCGGTCAGTCGGGGTTTCAGGTTAATTTCTGAATTTTCTTAGAGGTACTCTTAAAATTCAAAGATTCTATTCTAAAAAATAATTTTATTGATATATTTGGGAATTTTTATATTAATACTTATTAGTTATTAGTGAGTTGTCCAACAGTACTACTAACTACTAACTTCCTCACATTTTATGTACATATATTTGGCAGCCAAGATGCTTGTCATAATTGCTGTTTTCCATTTTGAATTTCTCCTCGTTGCGAATTTTGAATTGGTCACTCACCTCCTCCACCACTACACAAAAGTATGACGCTAAAATTATGTAACTATATGTTATGTAACTATATGTAAAGTATTGATTGGTAAAATTTTTGCATCATAAGCTGCTAACTCATAATTATAGCAGAAATTCATCCTCTATTCAGGAAATTATCATCTTCAAAGCTTAATCTCTACAGCATGGAGCGCAAAAATCTTTATGTGCCGATTACTTGGCTACCTTGGTTCACCTGTTTCTCTAGAGCCTCTCCTGTACAAGCCTGAACACTCGCTTGTCGTTCAAAGCTATCAACCCCGCGAAATGCTCTCTGGGGTAGTCAACGCTGATGGCTTTGGTGTTGGTTGGTATCATCCTCAAAAGGATATCGAACCATTTACCTACAAAAGTACACTGCCTATTTGGAATGACATTAACCTGCCAAACCTCAGCCGTTATGTTGAGTCAGGGTGTATGCTCGCTTATGTTCGTAGTGCAACAGCAGGTCAAGCGCTCGATTTTAGTAACTGTCAGCCTTTTGAGTACCAACGTCTACTATTTACTCATAATGGTAGAATTGACAAGTTTCGACAGACGCTTTACAGACCAATACGCAGCCAGTTAAGCGATGAAATTTACCAGTGGATAAAAGGAACGACAGATTCTGAACATATTTTTGCTTTGCTGCTAAGCCAGTGGCAAGCTAACCCTAGTAAAAGTTTAGAGCAGGTTTTACAAATAACGTTGCTTAAGCTTCAAGAATTAGCGCAAAGTTATCAAACCGATGTCTTCGCTAATGTAATCATCAGTGATGGACATCGCCTCATTGCTTCTCGCTTTAGCACAAAATCACCTGCTCCCTCTCTGTACTGGACAGCTGATCATCCCACTTTCCCCAAGTCCGTAATCATTGCATCGGAACCGCTCTCTACTGGAAATTGGATTCCTTGCTCTGAGAATAGCATCATCAGTGTTGGAGAAGACCGTGATATCCAAATTGCACAAATCTAGTTTAAAAGAAACATTTTTTCGTGCTTTTTCCCAATGTCGTGCCAAAACTCTGGCGTTATTTGACGGGATTGACGAAGCTACTTTTTGCTGTCAACCTCATCCCGACTTTAGCCCTATTGGATGGCATTTGGGGCATATTGCTTATACCGAGTCTTTATGGTTGCTAGAACGCAGTGCAGGTTTACCGTGTTTGTTCCCGCGATACCGCAAGCTGTTTGCAGCAGATGGGTTACCCAAAAAAGAGCGCGTCAAATTGCCAAACCTAGAGGAAATCCGTTATTACCTAGACACAGTCAGAGAAAAAGTTTTGCATTACTTGGAAGTAGCGGATGTAGAGCAACAAGAGCGTCTTTGGCGCTTTATACTTCAGCACGAAAGTCAACACAGCGAGATTATTTCTTTTGTTTTGGAACTGAGTAAGCAGGAGAGAGGAGAAGAGGAGCGAGAGAGGGAGAGAGTGAGGCAGGGGGGGGAACTTCTCTCACTCTCTCAGTCCCTGACTCCCTCAGTCCTTCACTCAGACAGTCCTTCACTCCCCGACTCTGCCCATAATCTGAGCGAGATGATTCAAATTCCAGCAGGCGAATTTGAGATGGGTGATGATTCAGTTGATGCTTTGGATAACGAACAACCCCTGCAGACAGTCTATTTAGAGACTTACTCGATTGACCGTTACCCTGTCACTTGCGCGCAATATCGAGTATTTATGGCAGCGGGAGGCTATCAAAATCCTCGTTGGTGGTCTAAAGCTGGCTGGGAATGGTTGCAAACTGAGCAGGTCACACAACCGCTCTACTGGTGCGAAAATCCCATGTGGAAGAATCATCCAGTCTGTGGTGTTAGTTGGTACGAAGCTCAAGCCTACTCACGGTTTGTAGGTAAGCGCTTACCCACAGAAGCCGAATGGGAAAAAGCAGCGAGTTGGGATGCACAAGCTCATTGTCGTCGTATTTATCCTTGGGGAAATGAAGAACCAACGCTCAAGCGTTGTAACCATGATAATTTCATAGGAAAAACAACGCCTGTAGATGCCTTTTCTATTGGGCAAAGCCCCTATGGTTTGTATGATGCTTTGGGAAATGCCTGGGAATGGACAGCTTCCTGGTTTGATGGCTACCCAGGTTTCCAAAGTTATCCTTACACAGGATATTCGCAAGTTTATTTTGACCAACAGCACCGTGTTTTAAAAGGTGGTAGCTGGGCAACTCGTCCTTGGGCGCTGCGTTGTAGTTTTCGCAACTGGTATCATCCCTGCGTGCGCCAAATTTTGGCAGGTTTTCGCTGTGCTGCTGATTAGCGATTGGGTTTGTAGTAGCACTTACAGCATTTTTTAGGTAAATCGACCACAAGGAAAGACCTCTCTCCTATAAGAAGAGAAGCTTACTCCCCTTCTCTTGTAGGGAAGGGGTTGGGGGTTAGGTTTCTTGCCATAGTCTAAAAGCGTGAAAATTACTGTAAACCCTACTACAAACCCAATCCCTGTCAATTTCATGCAAAAATCCCAAAAGATAACAGTTACGCCTAATTAATCTTGCTCAGGCGTGATGTTATCGGTTATGGCTGTGTGTTTCACTGGCTCAGGTTGGAGGTTTGCACCCAAAAGCAACTTATCACATCAAGCAAACGGAGGTTGAATGTCAATATCTAAAGCTGCCAGCAACAAGGTAAGTTCTCAAAATACTGTGGAAACGCGCTTAAAAATTAAGCGTTTGTTGGAACCAACTAAAGTTGTTTCTCCTAGTGCTGGAAGTGATGTCGTTAAGGGATTAACTCAAAAACCCAAGTCGTTACCCCCGCGTTACTTCTACGACAACCTGGGTTCTGAGCTATTTGAGCAAATCTGTGAGTTACCAGAATATTACTTGACGCGAACGGAAACGTCAATTTTGCAACAGTACGCCCCGGAAATTGCTCAAATTACAGGTTCTTGCGAACTCGTGGAACTTGGCAGCGGGAGCTCTACCAAAACGCGCATTTTACTAGATGCGTATCATCAATTTGGCTACTTTCTCCACTATGTACCAATTGATGTCAGTGCAGGAATGTTGGAAACCAGCGCTCTTGCGCTCCTGGGAGATTATCCCACATTACAAGTTCAAGCTCTGGCGGGAACTTACGAAATGGCACTGGCACAACTTGAACCTACTTCATTACCTACTAGGATGATTTGTTTTATCGGAAGTAGTTTGGGTAATTTGAATCCGCAAGAGTGTGATGTATTTTTCTCTCAAATTACAGATGCCCTGCAAGTGGGGGAGTTTTTCTTATTGGGGGTAGACTTGCAAAAGCCAAAACATTTGTTGTCAGCTGCCTATAATGACAGCCAAGGAGTGACTGCGGCGTTTAATCTCAATATGTTGCAGCATTTAAATCAGCGGTTTGAGGGCAATTTTGACACCACACAATTTGAACATTGGGCGTTTTACAACGAAACGGAAAACCAAATTGAGATGCATCTTAGGAGTTTGCGATCGCAAACCGTTCAATTACACGCCCTGAACCTGAGTGTTCATTTAAGCTTAGGCGAAACTATCCTCACTGAAATTTCGCGCAAATTTGACCTGAATGTTATCCAACAGGAGTTAAAAGCAAAGGGTTTAGTACCACAAAGAGTGTGGACTGATTCAAATCAATGGTTTGCTTTGTTACTGTGTCAAATGCAACCATCGGCAGCAGTTTAACGGTGATATGTAGTCAGCGGATATCTGGCATGATTATCATTTGTTGTTTCTGAGCGCCAGTACTTTCAATCAACAGCAAATAGCTCAAGTCCTTTAAAGAGGAATAAACGCTTTAATACACGAAGAAATCAGTCTATTTTGATGGACTTGAGCTATTTACTTAGAGTTAAAAGCCCGGGCGTGCAAGGGCGGTCATTGTGAAGAGTACAGGCTTTGAATAGATTTCATGCCAAGTTTAAACTCTAAAAATCCAATTTCTCTATGAAACTGGTTTGTGTCTTTATACTTACATTATGAATAGTTGAGTTTAGCATAGTCAAATAGAATGACTATGTTAAATTTGTAATGGGTGCGTTATATATTAAAAAAGCTGTTTAACTTGAGTGAGACAGCATTGTAAGAGTTAACTATCACCACTCAGCCTCAGCCATATTCTTATCGTTGAATAAGAGGCAGTGGAAGAAAAAATTGGTGGAATTCGCCTGTAAGAAGTTGTTGCACATAGCATAGACTAAGCTAAATTAGTTGCCAGCAATCAAGCGCTCCTCCAGATCTGCTACCAAGTTCTTGTAAGTAGCAGCGATGATATTACCGTGTGTAATGTCACGCCTAACCCCAATACCCGACAAAAGTATTGTTGAAATTAGGAGAAAAATTTCTCATGATTTAAGTTTCAATTTACACTTTGGTGGGGTCAAAAGTCCTGCCAACTTGGTTTCATTCATCCAAAATCCAAAATCCCATGACACCAGCAGACCTCAAAGCCTACCTTAATAATCTGTTGAGCCAGAACCTACTTCTCAGCACAATGATTTGGGGACCTCCTGGTATTGGTAAATCCAGCATCGTCGCGCAACTGGCTCGCAAACATCAAATTGACTTCATAGACGTGCGTCTCTCCCAACTGGCTCCCACTGACTTAAGGGGTTTGCCAGTGCCTGAGGACGGTATCTCTAAGTGGTATCCACCGGAATTTCTGCCTAGTTCTGGCAGAGGGATTTTGTTTTTAGATGAACTAAATATGGCTCCTCCAGCAATGCAGGGTGTAGCTCAACAGCTGATTTTAGATAGAAGAGTAGGGAGTTACTGCTACGACGACCAAACTCGCGTGATGACACAAAACGGTCTCAAGTATTTTCGTGATCTTAATCAGAACGACGAAGTCATGACGCTCAATCCCTACACTAAACTGGTTGAGTACCAAAAGCCACAACAGTACATCGAACTAGACTATCAGGGGGAGATGCTTCATTTCAGAGGTCGGGGCGTGAGCTTGTGTGTTTCCCCTGAACACAGAATGTATGTTCGTAGCAAGTACCGTTCGGAGTTTGAAGTAATGACAGCTGCCGAGCTAGCTTCTCGTCCATTCTTCAAGTTTAAGGTCAAGAAAAACGGTAACTGGTACAGCAACAGTGACGAAAAATTTACTGTTCCAATACCTCAATGTGCTAAAGACAGAATTGAGGTCTATGACCGTATTCAGGCGCTACGTGATAACGGTGTTTCACCGTCTGGCATTGCTGTTGCGCTTAAAATGACGCAGGGACAGATAGATTCAAGGCTGTACTATGGTAAGGACCCTCGCAAGTCGTACAAGCTCGATTTGAGCTTTGACATGATGGACTGGGTTACATTCCTTGGCTGGTACCTGACTGAAGGCTCCTGCTCAAAAGCACACAACTACCGCGTGACTATTTCACAAAGCAAAAGTGCTAACCCTGACAAGTATACTCGTATTGAGGTGCTGTTGCAGCACATGAAGTTGTCCTATCAAGCAACGGAAAGTGGTTTCACTATCTGCTCTGTCGCACTCTATGACTACCTAGCTCCTCTCGGAAAGTCAAAGACCAAGTATATTCCGCAAGATGTCAAAGCTCTTCCCAAGCCTTATTTGCAAACCTTGCTTAATGTTATGCTAGCGGGAGGCGGCGATAGCAACCGAAAATATTACACAGCATCCGACCGTTTACGTGATGACTTTTGTGAAATTGCCATCAAATTGGGTTATGGTGTCACCTTTAGCAAACGGCAGGGGTCTGGATACAGTTCAAGCGACAATTTTACTTGGGTCGTCAACCTCAACCACAAGAATATTGAACCTGTCATTGCTAAATTAGAACGCGTTGCTTACTCAGGTCGGATCTACTGCATCACTGTTCCCAACCACATTATTATGGTTGAACGCGATGGCAAACTTGCTTGGTGCGGCAACTGTGTACCAGAAGGTTGGTTTGTTTGGGCAGCAGGCAACCGTAAAGAAGACCGAGCGGCTGTATTTGATATGCCTTCTCCACTCGCAAATCGCTTTTTACATTTGCATGTTGAGCCGGACTTTCAAAGTTTCAAATCTTACGCTCTTTCTGCGAAAATTCACGAGCAAGTCATTGCTTTTCTCTCTTTCCGTACGACCCTACTACACAAACTTGATCCGCAGCAGCCTGCTTGGCCCTCTCCTCGCTCATGGGAGATGGCAAGTCAGTTGCATACAGTTGGACTAGATATTGCTCCTGCTGTGGGAATAGCAACAGCTGCTGAGTTTAATGCCTATATCAAACTTTATGATAACCTGCCTAATTTAACTCAGATTTTTACAGGTAGAGGTGATGCCATCAAATTTCCGTCTGAGCCTTCTGTGCGCTACGCCACAACTATTGGTTTAGCAATACGAGCGGCAGATGCTAACCAAGCTTACAATGCCTTTACTTGGATTTCTCAAGTAGCAGCAATGGAATGGGTACAGTTATTTGCTACAGACTTGTTTCGCACTATGCGAAGTAAAAAACAAATCGGTGCTTTGGCACAATTGGTACAAAAAGACGAGAATCTTCAAAAGTTTATTAAGGATTTTCAAGAGTTAATGGGTTTGTAGAATTTAGAATGCTGTTAATACCAGCTAGAGTAGATTTGTGCCAGTGTGAAAACTGTCTCTTGATAATTAACAGTTATCAGTTATCAGTTATCAGTTTTATAAGGCTCGTTTAAGTTCCCCACTATATGCCTTTGCTGACTGTTCACTGTTCACTGATTTCACTATTTATCCCACACTGTAGCAATTAACTTGTTTCATTTTCAGTTACTGAGCAAGAAAAATGGAATTTTCGATTTATATCATTAGTTGTAGATGAAAACAACTAGGCAAGTATTTTTATTGCCTAGAAACAAGAAAGTCATCTTGATAAATTGTTATGATTTTTGGAGAGTATGATGACCAAACCAAATTTTGCAACAATGACTCGAAAAGAGTTACTGAATTCTCTGCTCATATTTCTACATAATCAAGGGTTTTATGCATACATAGATAAAGTGAACGCTAAATCTGCTACAAAATTTTATTCAGCATCAGAATCAATATAATAATTCAGTCATCCGTTAAGGAGTTGTAAGACTATACTTTTCGGTTCTTCTTTCATCCCTTGGCGTCTTGTACGCCGAAGAGCGCGTCTACGTTTCAGATAGAACTGCTATAGATGAGTTGAAATTATTTTCCCCAATTGTTGGAGGAATTCCGTCAAGAGTGAGAAAAAGCTCTTAAAATTAGGGATAGAAAGATGAAATTAGCAACAGAAACAAATAAGATTATCAGTGCCTCTATGCTGCGGGTGCGAATGAAGTCACCTTTTTTTGCAACTTTGGCGCTGTTTGCTCGCGTCATTTCGACTGAAACAATTGCTACCGCAGCCACGGATGGAGAGGACATATTTATCAATCCCGATTTTGTCGCATCTCTTCCATCATCGCAAGTCGATGGTTTATTGTTACACGAAGTCTTGCACGCTGCTCTGCTTCATATCCCCCGTCGTGGTGCTAGGGAGCGAATGCAGTGGAACATTGCCGCAGACATCGTTGTCAATGGCATGATTGCCCAACAACATGGTTTTGAACTACCTGCGGGTGCTTTACGTGACCCAAAGCTAGAGAATTTGAGCGTCGAGGAGATTTATGAATTACTGCTGAAACAGAATAAGCGTTATCCGAACTGTGAAACAGACTTATTATATGAGCCATTGTATGGAACTTCTGCATCTAATGAGTGTAGTGGTATTCTAGACCAGGCAAAACAAGCAGCTTTGGAAGCTCACTGGCGTAACGCTATGCAACAGGCGATCGCAGTAGCGCGGTCTAGCAACAGCCAGGGTAGCATACCAGCAGGATGGCAACGAGAACTAGGAGCGTTAAGCCAAGGGCAGCTCAACTGGCGTTCCTACCTATGGCGTTACCTAGTGCAGACACCCACAGATTTCACAGGCTTTGACCGCCGCTTTATTGGTCAACGGCTTTACCTAGAAGCGCTTGAAGGTGAGACGGTGCAGGTATTCGTGGCTGTGGATACGAGTGGTTCTGTAGGCGACCATGAGCTACAACTTTTCCTTAGCGAAGTTACAGGAATTATCAATGCTTACCCGCACCTAAAATGTCAACTTTATTATGCAGCAGCAGATGTCTACGGACCCTACAACCTGACAATAAACAGCCAACTCCCGAAAGCAGTGGGCGGTGGAGGGACATCTTTTGTCCCATTTTTTGAAACAGTTAGCCAGCAAGCTGACTGGCATAGTAGTGGTGTCTGTGTTTACCTCACCGATGGATACGGGACTTTTCCCCAACAACCTCCTGCTTTTCCTGTTTTGTGGGTAGTCACTTGTGGTGGGTTGGACTTGGAAGCATTTCCCTTTGGAGAAACCGTAAGGCTCTTAAGCTGTTAGCTATTCGCAATTTTCCCTTAAGCGCTCCCCTTCATACAAAGCAATGCCAGAAAAACCGAATTTTGTTTCTCAGTCTGAACTCCTTTCCATACTGGCTCAAGGTGTAGCCATTTGGAACGAGTTTAGAACGAGGAGCGTATATCCCGAGAGGATATATCTCAACCTAAGCAAGGTAAACCTAAGCGGGGCAAACCTCACAAGAGTGAACTTCAGAGAGGTGAATCTCAGTTGGGCAGATTTGAGAGGAGTAGATCTGAGTCAGGCTAAGCTTTACAAAGCAAATCTCACTCATGCCAACTTAAGTAATGCAAATTTATCTGGCGCAAATCTCAATGGCGCTATTTTGACTGGAGTTGTTCTCCAAGGAGCTAACCTTAATGGAGTGAACTTCAGCAGGACTGACTTGAGTGAATTTGACTTCAGTGAAACTCAGCTGCAAAAGGTGAATTTTTGCAAAGCCAACCTTAGTAGAGTCAACTTTAGGAAAGCGAATCTCAGCAAATCTCACTTAATCAAAGCGAACCTGAAACAAGCAGACTTTAGCGAAGCTGATTTAACTGGTGTCAACCTCAAAGGGTCTAATCTGGATAGAGCAAACCTGAGTGGACTCAACCTCAGCCAGTTGAACTTGAGCCGAGCAGATTTACACGGCGCAAATCTCACCAACACCAATCTCACAGCAGCCAACTTGAGTGGAGCAAACTTGTACAGAGCAAAACTCAACGGGTCAAAACTCAGCAAAGCTAATCTCATTCAGGCAAATTTACTAGATGCTGACCTAACTGGAACTGACTTGACGGGAGTGAATCTGAAAAACTCTGACCTCAGCGAATATAACCTTAGTGGATTTAATCTCAGTGGAATTAACTTAAGTGGTGCCAATCTCAGAAACGCCAATCTAAGTGAGGCGAACCTGATTGGGGCTGACTTAAGCGGAGCAAACCTATGGAATGCTAATCTCAGGAATGCAAATCTCTTAGGAGCTGATTTAAGTAGGTCAGATCTTAGATATGCCAACCTTTTAGGAGCAAATATTTTCGGGGCTGACCTTACTGCCGCAATTCTTCGGAGAGTAACAATGCCCAATGGTACACTATATGACTGAGCAGAGGAAGTGGAAAGATAGGGAGGTGGGGGGATTCGGCGGAGTAGAAGCAGTGGAGGGAGTGCGGGGAGTAGGAGTAGTAGGGGCAATAGGGGCAGTAGGTAAGAATTAATAACTATAACTAATAGCTGATGACCAAAAGGCAGAGTTATCAATATATTATTTACAGGAATTAAAGCTGGCGGTGTAGCTTAATGGCAAAGCACGTGTCTGCCAACACGAACGAAGACCGTTTGATTCGGTCCACTGCCAACAGCAACGTAGTTCAAAAAGTAGAATTCCTTGGTACATACCAGGAGATGCGGGTGCAAATCCCGTCGTTGCTCTGGGATTCTACTTTTCACTCAACCAATTGGACGATTACCTGGATTGACGGCATGAATCGACTCACTGCCTGACATTGGAAAGCCTCGTTTATAACAGGCTTCCTCTGGTTTCCCCCATCCTAAATGTAATATTATTTCCAAGAAGTTCGTATTTTCCCACTTCCATAAAGTTGTCCATTCTGTTCTCTGAGCAATTCTATCTACATCAGCTTTTATAATTTGTTGATACGTTTTACCATGACTAAAACTTAAGTACAAGTCCATACCCACAGTGACTTCATTCCAAAATTGCAATACGCTATTTTTCGCCGCTTTTAATGTTTCTATGTCACTGGATAAAGCAATTAACTGAGCATCTACTTCTGGATAGCGCAAAGTTTTACCTTTAACAGTCACTTCACGCCAGACAATACCTGAAACTTGATGTTCCCTTTGGTATTCGTGAATCGTGGCTTTAAAATCTTGGTATGCCGTGAACTTTTGTAGCCCATCGGTTCTGATAAACTGGTCTATCACAGGATTGCCAGAGACAGTGACTGCTAACTTCAGGCGTTTTCCTGTAAGGCAAGCTTCGCGTTCAGACCGCAGAATTTGGATTAGTTGCTCGGTAGTGTAAACCTTTGACATCAGAGCACACTCTATTCGTCATGAGTCAATAGTCATTATTTATTGAGTTACTTATTCCTGGCTTCCTAGCTCCTCAGTTCTCAATAATTTTTAAATATTGTTCGTACAAATTATCCTTTAGAATTGATGGGTTTGTGGTATCTAATAACACTAAAAAACAGGGCAGACAAATTTTGTCTGCCCCACTAGTTACCTAGCTAACTCACTACTGAACTCATTGAACGCTCGCCGCTTCAATTGCACGGATTCGGTTCGAGGTAATAAATCAAACACTTCTCGAAACCTGTCGTCTATTTCCTCATAGGGAACTTGACCTTTTTTATTCAAAACAACCTCACCTGACTGATTGAAGACGACAACTTGGGGAACAGCCCCAGAGTAGTAATAACCCGGTTCCGTGGTGCTATAGGTTTCTTTGATAGGGATAGTATCCACATTAACAGGTATAATTTCTGCTGCCCGACCGTAAAATTCTTGTACTGTTGAAATGACAATAGCATATTTCTTACTATCGCTGCTGTCATCTACATAGAAAGCCAAAAAGGTGGGTTTATGCTCCGCTAAAGCCTTTGCTAGCGTTGTTTTGGGAGGAACCAGTGCACCGTTTCCCGCATAAACCACAAAAACATTACCGTCATATCTGTCATCATTAATACCAGCAAAGGCTGATTGCATATCTACAAATGACAGGCAACTAAGCAGCAGGAATATCGAGAAAAACCGCCGCCAGTTTGGAATGAAATTCTGTAAAAAGCGCCACTTTATGCAATTCATCAAAACGAACCTTCTCACGTCTATTTTTTTCTAAGTTTGTGCTGAATTTAGCAAACTGGGGTGGAAATAAGGGGACAAGGAGACAAGCAATAATAAGTTAACTAAAATGTCACCTGTAGTATATTATCTGTCATCTCCTCGACTGGCTATTTTGGCAACGATTGGCGAAAATACATGATTAAATTTGAAACTTAGAGTTACAAAGTAGTAACACTCAAGCATACTAGGGTACTGATGTGGGAAACAAAATTCAACTGATAGACAGGATACGATTGGCTTTTGCTGTGTCAGTCGCAAAAAGCGTCACTTTCGGAGTGCGATCGCTGCGCTTGGGTGCAGCTAGTGTTTTACCAGGTTCTCTGGCGCGTCGCATCGAACCCCGACTGTTGCAGTTATTAACTCAGCAAGTGAAGAACGGGGTGATTTTGATTGCTGGTACCAATGGCAAAACGACCACATCGCTGCTTCTTGTCACGATTCTAGAACGCAAAGGGTATCGCGTTGCTCACAACTCTACAGGCGCGAATCTAGAAAACGGCTTGATGACAGCTCTGTTGGAAAATACCAACTTAGTAGGCAATCTGAATGTTGATTACGCTATTTTAGAAGTCGATGAAAATATCTTACCGAGGATTTTGACACCGATTCAGCCTCGGATTATTCTGTGCTTAAACCTGTTCCGCGACCAACTCGATAGGTATGGGGAAGTTGACACAATTAGCAAGCGCTGGACAAAAATCATTTCTACGCTTCCACCAGAAACAGTTGTTATTCCTAACGCTGATGACCCAACTTTATCTTATCTTGGTCAGCAGTTACCCCAACGGGTGTTATTCTTTGGCTTAAATGAACCAGAAAATTATCTAGATGAAATTCCTCACGCCGTTGATTCTATATTCTGTCCCAATTGCGGACACTCTTTAGATTACAAAGGTGTTTACTTGTCTCATTTAGGAGATTTCCAATGTCCTAAATGCGGCTTTAGTAGAAGTCAACCTAAGCTTGAGAGCAGCGAATTTCCCCAAATTCTTGTGGGTTTATACAACAAATATAATACTTTGGCAGCCGCTACTGCTGCTCGCGAGTTAGGAGTTGATGAAGCAACTATCCTGGATACGATTAACAATTTCCAAGCTGCATTTGGTCGTGCTGAAGACTTAGAAATTAACGGCAAACGGGTACGAATTTTATTATCAAAAAATCCGGTAGGGACGAATGAAACAATTCGTGTCGTAACTCAAAGTCATGATAAAACGACACTGCTTGTATTGAATGACCGGACACCTGATGGAACTGATGTATCGTGGATTTGGGATGTAGATACAGAGAAATTGGTGGAACGGGGAGGGACTTTAGTAGTGAGTGGCGATCGCCTCTATGACATGGCGCTGCGTCTACGCTACAGCGAAAAAACTCCTGATAGTCATTTTAATTTGATTGTTGAAGAAGATTTACGGCAGGCAATTGCAACTGCGCTGGAACACACACCAGTAAATGAAACATTACACATTCTTCCTACCTATTCAGCCATGCTGGAAGTGCGAGAAGTACTGACAGGCAGAAAGATTCTGTGAACGCTCCTCAATAAGTTTGTTCAATAAGTTTGTAGTGAGGGCTAAAGCCCTCTTCCACGAAAGCAAGGACTTTTGTCCTGACTACAAACAAGTTTTATTATGAGTCATTTTCCAAACATGATGTGAAACATCTCCGATGACTGAAGCTCTTCTGGGAACCAATGGACACATTTATGCTGATTTCTCAATTATTTCTACTAAATTGGCATTTTGGGGCAGATGTGCTGCGATGAGCAAGGCAGCAGCTGCCTGCATCTGGCTCACTGGGACGGCTTTGCCAAAAATCTGTGCGGATACATGGGCACCGTCAATCAGCATCTGTAGTTGAGTGGCGAGTTTATCAGGATGACGCGTACCAGCACTCTCAGCCAGATCACGCAATCGGTTGCGGATTGAACACTTGTGTTCCTGGGTGATGCGGTGCCCCGGATGCTCTGGATCAGGAAACTCGGTCGTTGTGTTGAGGAATGGACAACCTCGATACCCTGGGCTTGTCAGCTTCTCACCGAGGGCATCAAACAAGTCGAGCAGTTGCTCCTTCGGTGACCCCGGATGCCGACTCATTACCTCCTCAAACCATACCCAGTAAATGCGTTTGCGCTCCTCAAGATAAGCTACAACTAGGTTGTCTTTGGTTGGGAAGTGACGGTAAAGCGTCATCTTCGCGACTCCTGAATCCTCGATAATTTTGTCAACGCCGACCGCCCGGATGCCCTCCTGGTAAAACAGGGTACATGCCGTGTCAAGAATGCGTGTACGCACTGAGCCGGTACGTGAGTTAGTCATACATCCTCCTAAGAAACACATTCTAAAAGATAACTAAAAGGTCGTGTTGAGTATTTGATAAACTGTCGAATTGTAATCTTCAGGTTGACAAAAATACAGACCTGTCTTTATCATACTTTTCAGGAAACAATACAGACGTGTCTGTATCGGATTTTTTCTGATAAAAATACAGACCTGTCTTTCTTGCAGACTCATCTGAACACAAAATCCCTAAGGAGTTACCGATGGCAAACAAAGCTCAACATGGGACGAAGGAAGAGCCATTCATGTCTGCAGCAGTAAGGAATCACGCCATAAAAGCAAAGCTAGGCAGAGCCCTGTCGCTTACGGCTCTCTGCCTGGGTTACTTCATGGTACTCCTCGACACGACTATTCTGAACGTTGCTTTGCCCACAATCGAACATAAAATGGGAGGCGCGCTGCACGGACTGCAGTGGGTAGTCAATGGCTATGCCCTCGTCTTTGCCAGCTTGCTCTTGAGTGGCGGAGTCCTGGGTGATCGCCTCGGCGCCAAGCGAGTGTATCTTGCTGGTCTCGCGGTCTTCACTATTGCCTCATTGTTATGTGGTCTTGCACCTACCCTCGACGTGCTGATCACTGCCCGTGTCATTCAAGGATTCGGTGCAGCAATGATGGTTCCTGGGTCGCTGTCGCTGATCAGGCAAGCCTATTCTGATCCCCAGGACCGCGCTCGTGCCGTGGGTATCTGGGCGGGCGTCGCCGCTATCGGTTTTGCCAGTGGTCCCCTCATCGGTGGCTATCTCGTGGAAATACTTGGCTGGCGGAGTATCTTCTTCATCAATATCCCACCGGGAATTCTTGCCGTCGCCTTAACGCGGCGCTTCGTACCCAAGATGGTTCCTAATAGGCAGCAAGGCTTCAACCTGGGCGGACAGATCCTCGCTATCGTTGCGCTCTGCGCGCTCACTTATGCATTGATTGAAAGCGGACGTTCTGGCTGGGGTGCACCGCCCATTATCGTTGCATTGCTAATATTCGTCGTGGCAGCAGCACTGTTTATAGTTGTTGAGTACTGGAGCTACAGTCCAATGCTGCCACTACAGCTATTTGCTAAGCCGTCCTTCTCAGTGGCAAATACAGTTGGTCTTTTTTTCAGCTTTGGTCTCTACGGGCAGATCTTCATCCTCTCGCTCTTCTTGCAGAACGTTCGTGGCTACTCAGCTACAGCAGCCGGATTAGCTTTCCTGCCGCTGAGCGTCGCTAGCGCGGTCACCCCTCCTCTGTCCGGATGGCTGACCGGGCGTATTGGTCCGCAATTACCAATGATTATCGGGCTGGCATCATCTGGTGTAGGTGTACTGGTGCTAGTCTCTATTGGGACTTCCACGAGCTACACGATCCTTGTTATTGGCTTTGTACTCTTAGGCATAGGTGCTGGAGTGACTGTGCCAGCGATGACTGCAACAATTCTATGGTCTGTGCCAAAAGAGCAATCGGGTATCGCTTCGGCAGTGCTGAACTCTAGTCGTCAAGTTGGTGGTGTACTCGGTGTTGCACTCTTGGGGTCATTAGTGAGTCAGCACTCGTTTACGACTGGTATGTACATTGGCCAGATCATTGTGGCTGTGATCTTCTTATTCAGTTGCATCCTGACCTTCCTCTATGTTCCCCGTCGTATGCTTCACCATAGCTAAGACTTAACAGAGGTTAGCCTAAATCGGTTGTCGGTTAAGGTTGTAAGCAACCAAAAGATTTAAGTCCCATACCTATTTACTAACCATTCCCCACAATTTCTAGTCGTGCGGAATGGTTACAGATATGCGATATGGTCTAAGTTTAACAACGTAAACCCAAGATTTTCCCACGCCCTTAGATTGAGGAATATTTTTAGCTAGTTTTTTACAAAGTTCAGCTATCACTTGCTTTATTAATAATTTTAGTTTTATAATCTACGGTAAATCAATCAACTTAAAGTGTTTTATTTTTTGATAGCCTTTTCCTAACCTTAGCTTCTTTTAACTCAATAGATCATTGGGAATTGCGACGCTACTTCAACGACAAAGGGGAAATGTTTGGAATGTGGCCTGTATTTCACTTGCGATAACCTATTGGAGGTTTACCACATTGATTAAAACTATTCCATAAGCCAGAATATCTGGCACTGTCAAACTGATTTTGATGAGTGTAGAGACGCGATTAATCAAATTTTTACTAAACATCTACCGCAGGAAAAACTATCAAATTCTCCTTTGCAGACTACTGGAGTATTAATCCAGTATAAGTAGTTGAAAAACATAAAATAATATGAGTTATTAAAATCATGATTTTAGTGATCAAGCTGCTTCGTTTAAGTCAGCTATGGCATCATAAAAATACGTTATGTATAGGTAGATGATAACAGCCAACCTCGATGAAGTCATGCGCTAGAAGTAGCCTCAAAACTAACGAAGCTCAGGCTTCTAGGAGAAATATAAACCTAAACCAAAGCTTCAATTAATATGAACTTAAATCAGCTCAAATATTTTCTTGTAGTGGCTGAAACGGGCAGTTTCACCAAAGCAGCGGAACGCCTATTTATCACTCAGCCTTCACTATCAGTAGGTATTCAAAAGCTAGAGGAAAATCTTGGGGTAAAGCTCTTCGAGCGAGGTAAAAAATATGTCCTACTAACTTCTGCAGGAAAATACTTTATGGAAAAAGCCCAAGACATTTTAAACCAATTTGAAGCGGTAAAAACTGAACTACGCTACACTCACGATACTGACAATACACTAAAGCTCGGTATCCTTCACACACTGCCTATAGTTCCCCTAGCCAAGCTCATAAGCAGTTTTAGCAAAGTTTATCCAGATATTATCATTGAGCAACTAAGTGGCGACATGGTAGAATTACAAAACTGGCTGGAAATAGGCGCAATCGACCTAGCGATTAGTGTCATCAAAGATAAGGAAGACAGAAAAACAGCGCAAATCTTGTTCCAAGAGAATTATGTAGTCGCAATTGCCAAAGAACACCCCCTAGCCAAAAAGAAATCATTATTTTTTAGTGAGCTTCATGGACTTCCATACATAGATCAGACTAGATGTGAGGTACGAGGGGACTTGCAGAGATTATTTGTGGAAAGATTTATTTATCCGAAAATAACTTACCAGGTAGTGGATGACGAAATTGCTAATGCTCTTGTTGCATTAGGGATTGGTTTAGCAGTCGTACCGACTCATAGTAGTATGCCTGGTATAGTACATTTACCTTTCTCAGACCTTAATCTAATTCGCCAAGTTGTTCTTGCATGCAGGTCTGAGCAAAATTTAAAGACTGTTAATCTGTTTCAAGAATTTTCAACCTTGTACTTCACCGAAAAGTCCTTGGCTTCTCCTAAAGCAAATGCAGCTAAATTCTAATTTTTAGAGGAGGTGTTAATTCCTCTGTTTAACGACCGTTACCTGAAGGGTGAGAAATCATAAAAAGCTGGTTTTTTCAGTATAGAGCGGAGTGTCAGTTGGGTCGCGCTCTGCTCTATTGACGTTTTTAACTTTTCCTCTGTTAGTTTGCTAATATGCCATATAACACTAATATGAAATTAGAGGAAAACTATAAAGGTTATACAAATAAACTATTTGACTTTTTATCTATTAATTTATAAGCTATTCTCATCATCATTAAATAATACTAATTAGGTGATTTTTTGGACATTTGAAGACAAAAAATGTAATATTGTTGAACTTGAAGTGAAGGTTCCAATTCATGATTGTAATTATGAAACCTGAGGCTCTTGCCCAGGAAATTGAACGAATCTGCAAAGAGTTATCCAACTGGAACGTTACATTAGAAAAAATTTCAGGCAAGCAAAAAGTGGTGATTGGTTTGGTGGGTGATACGGCAGATCTCGAGCCTCTACAAATCCAACAAATAAGTCCCTTTATTGAGCAAGTTCTGCGGATAAATCACCCCTTTAAACGGGCTAGTCTTCAATTCCGCCATGGAGAGCCGAGTTCAGTATTTGTAGAAACACCAAATGGATTGGTGGCCTTTGGTCAAAACCATCCGATAGTGCAAGTAGCTGGGCCCTGCTCAGTAGAAAATGAAGAAATGATTGTGCAGACAGCCGAGCGAGTCAAGGCAACTGGTGCTAGGTTCTTGCGCGGTGGAGCTTATAAACCGCGAACCTCTCCTTATGCTTTCCAAGGACATGGTGAGAGTGCTTTAGACTTGCTCTTCAAAGCACGTGAGGCTACAGGTTTGGGTATTGTCACTGAAGTTATGGATACAGCAGATCTACATAAAGTTGCTTTGGTCGCTGACATTATCCAAATTGGTGCGCGCAATATGCAAAATTTTTCACTTTTGAAGAAAGTAGGTGCCTTGGGTAAGCCGGTTCTGTTGAAGCGAGGTTTAGCCGCCACGATTGAAGATTGGCTGATGGCTGCGGAGTACATTCTGGCAGCAGGCAACCCAAACGTGATTTTGTGCGAGCGAGGAATTCGCACCTTTGATCGGCAATATGCAAGGAATACGCTGGATCTTGCAGCTATACCTGTCTTGCGATCGCTCACTCACCTACCAATTATGGTTGACCCTAGCCACGGAACTGGTCGGGCTGAGTATGTACCAGCAATGGTTATGGCGGCGATCGCAGCTGGGGCAGATTCCATTATGATCGAGGTTCACCCGAACCCGAAGCTTGCCCTCTCAGATGGTCCCCAGTCTCTGACTCTGGAGCGATATGAGACATTAACCCAGGAGATGGCTGTGATTGGTAAAGCTGTTGGTCGTTGGTCTCAGAACCTGCTCTCAACTAGCTCCCTAGAAGATATCTCGTTGCAGCAATCTGCTCCAAGAGTTGCCAGTTATGCTGCAAAAAAATAGTGAAATAAGGTAACCAGATGGATAATAAACGATTCAGTTGGCAGGCTTATATCTTGCATCTATCCGTATAAAGCTAGACCGAGTCTAAAGCAGCGCATAAAGTTACATCAGTTTTCTTGGCTTTTATCGATAAATTAAGAGCTTCAGGTTTACTACTGAGTGTAAAAACAACATTACCTTTTGTTTGTGCAAGATGTAAACAGACCGAGATGCTCTTTTTCCTGCCAGGATACCTCGTACTAAACAAGATCATCCAAATATACAAATGGAGTGTATTGCTATGATTACATCAGTCGCTACTGAAACCAAAACAATTCGAGTCTTATATGGACAAGAGCAAACCTATTCTATAGTAAAAGACAACACTATCGACTTGTACTTAAAAATTCCTGTCTTGGGTCAGCAAAATATAGAGGATTTAATTTCTCAATCAGGAAAAATATACCAAGACTCAGATTTTTACCTTTTCGAGACAGAAGATAAGCTAGTTGGGACTTTGATAAAAGACATTAGCTTTCCGTTAGAAAAAGATGCTTATGAAATTTACCACAATCTTTTGAGATTGACTAAAGATTGGAATTTCTTTCGCATCTGCAACTATGTTCCTTACATTATTGGCGAAACTTCCGGTTTGGAAAACTACCAGTCTTACTGCAAGGGTCGTTCATTGGCATTTGAAGAATTTTATGGCTCAGATTTAGACAACAAATTGCCATCTGCCACAGCTGTAGGAATCAATGATAACAAACTTTGTATTTATTTTGTTGCAGGTAAACAGAAGGCTGTTCATGTTGAAAACCCTGAACAAGTCTCAGCTTCCTCTTATCCTAAAGAATATGGACCTAAAGCACCCAGTTTCGCCAGAGGTACATTGACTTTTCAGGGTGGAAAACGAATAGGTTATTTGTCTGGAACAGCCAGCGTTAAGGGACACGAATCAGTAGGGATCAACGATATCACTAAGCAAATTTACACAACTGTTGATAATATGGGTTTAGTGTTTGAAGTTTTGGGATTTGGTAGAGGGATTCCTGATCCTTCAAAATATAACCGAACCTTTAAGGTCTACATTAAAAATGAAGTAGACACAACAATAGTTCAAGAACTGACTCAAAAGCTCTTCAATGCCGAAGAAAAGGATATCGTTTATTTACACTCAGATATATGCCGCTCAGAGTTACTTATTGAAATAGAAGGTCTCATTGAAGAAAAGTAATTTGTCATCGTTCAGCTATCAGCGAGAGATAGTGAATTAGACTGATCTAAACTTGCTACTTAAGCACCAGTATTACGGCGACTAGGAGTCGCTTGGAAAGATTTTCTACTTTGCTTCAAAACAATACGAGGGCGGTTGGAAGAGGTAGTGAAGGGAGATTTATATCCCGACTGCCTGTCTGTACTTCTTTCTCCTGCCCTTTCCCTAAACTTATACAGAGCTATTGTCTCAACGACAAACTGCTACGACCAGGAAAACCTCTGTATCCGAACACCAGTAACAGTCTATTTTATTTGGAAGACAAAGCCATGAAAAAGTTGTGTGATAGTAAATCAAGCTTAAGGCTAATTCTGAGACCCAACCTCGTATCTTTAGTTTCTACTGTAGGAACAAATCAAAATAAAAAATATATAAATCTTTCTCCCTATTGTTTATTTATGGAAGCTTCACATAAGCCTCCAAGAATTGCCATAGGAATTAGAAATAATAACGATACATATGAAAACATAATAGAAAACAAAGATTTTGTCGTGAATATTTGCGACTACAGCCTTAAAGAAGCTGTAAGTTGCGCTGCGGAAAAGGTCAAGAAAGGTGTCAGTGAGATAGACTATGTTAGAAGTAAAGTCGGTATCAGTCTTACTCCATTTACTTTTGAATCGATCAAATCAAGTGTCCCAGGTATTTTAGAAGCTCCTATTAATATATGGTGTCGGATAGTAGAAAATCAATTTTTAACCTATGATGAGCTATGCTACGATAGAAAACTAATCCGCACTCTCTTTGTAGCCGATGTACTTGGAATAGCCGCAACTCCAGATTTTGTCATTCCATACCAAAAGGGCTTAGATAGATTTAACCCAGAAAAGGAACTTTTATTAGCCTATGGGGCTGGAGTTTTTGGAAAAACCATGAGTGTTCAAAATTGTGAGACTATAATTTATGCCAATTATTTAAATAGAATTGCAAATGAAAATAAGGAACTAGAATATAAATTTCCTCTAATTTATTCAGATATACCTATTGAACAAGACTTTAAGATACCTATCATTAATAATGCATCATTAGTGGAAAATTTTCAGGAATTGACGCAGTGATTGACTTTATTGGCGAACTTTAAGAGCATTTCACTTGCTGGAATTGCACGGGCAGTTCAGGTTTGTGAGCAATGGTTGCAAACCTATATCAATGAGTAATATGCTCTTGTGCCACGAAGCGTGCAAGTGACACCCCTGGACTGAGGAAAGCTCAAAATTGACCTGCGACTGACCTATCTACTCATAGAAAACCCGCAATGCATGGTTGCGGCGGGCGCGGTATTTTATACAAACAAACCAGCTACTTCGTCTAATACAACCGCGCCCGCCGCAAAGGCGCTCGCCTGCTTGAGTAATTTTCGTGAAACCGAAAAAAAGAGGAGGCTAACCATTCAATGCGACGAGGTGTGGTCATTTGTGGACAATAAAGGCAACAAGCAATGGGCTTGGTTAGCACTCGACGCAGGCACGCGTGAGATTGTCGGTGTTTATATCCGCATCCGTTGTGAGGTGTGTCGCCCCCTCAGAGAATGCATCATTACTTTTTTAGCACTACCCGGAGGATTTCTCTACGTCTGGATGTCCCCATGTTCTCCGCAAATATTACTGACACACTTTTTTAACCATCAAATACACCATTGAGGTCAGATTTACGATATGCTGACCCAAAACGATATTGCTCCACCAGTTTTGGATATTCACCGGATTATCTGACCGTAGTTGGGGAAAATTATGAATTGTAGAGATGCTTCAAACAGCGCGTCTGTGGATTTGTTAGGAGTTAAGAGATATGAGTGATCAACAGTATGAGTTAACAATCGGGTGGCTGTATCCAAAGCTGATGAGTACTTACGGTGACAGAGGTAATGTCATCTGTATAGAACGCCGCAGTCAGTGGCGAGGATACGATGTCAAAGTCTTACCTTTAGATCAAAGTGCTACAGTCACTGATATTCGTTCGGTAGATGTGATTGTCGGTGGTGGCGCACAAGATCGTCAGCAAGAAATAGTTATGCGCGATTTGCAGGGTGCGAAAGCAGAAGCAATACGCGAGAAGATTGAAAATGGAACTCCAGGAGTGTTTACCTGTGGTTCACCCCAGTTGTTAGGACACTATTATGAACCAGGTTTTGGACAGCGCATTGAAGGCTTGGGCATATTAGATTTGGTGTCCGTGCATCCTGGGGAAAATGTCCGTCGCTGTATTGGCAATTTGGTCATAGAAGTGACAGCGACTCGTCTGGCGCGAGACTTGGAAGAGATGACGGGTAGTAAAGCTTATTTGATTGGTTTTGAAAATCACGGCGGACGCACCAAGCTGGGAAAAGTGGAAGCACTGGGGCGTGTAGCGTACGGGTTGGGCAACAATGGTGAGGATGGGACAGAAGGAGCATTTTATCAGAATGCGATCGCCACTTATTCCCACGGTCCTCTGTTACCGAAAAATCCTTTTGTCGCCGACTGGCTGATTCAAACAGCGTTGCGGTTGAAGTATCAACAGCCTATCACTTTGTCATCTCTGGATGATCCCCTTGCTATGCAAGCGCGGGAGGCGATGTTTAAGCGGTTGAAAGTGAACCTTCCAAGCGTTGCTGCTGCTAAAGTTTGAATTTGAAGTTAATTGTAGGGTGCGTTAGCGTATGCGTAACGCACCAATCGATTAACAACTGTAATATTTATCATTTCAAAAGACGAATGAAGCCAGCTTGCTCAAAGTGATGATCTGTGGTCAACGCTTCCATCAAACCACATTGCTGCATCAGTATAAAATATTGAACGAAAAATTTAGCTGCAAGACAAGGCTGTTTTTGAATCAAAGATAGTTTGAATTTTACACATTACTTTTCAGCGGTAGTGAGTTTACTCTCCTAGAAATTGAAGCTGATAAGCTCCTAATTGAGCCATTCTAATCTTCTGCTATACATTAGGTAGCACTGATATCTCTTTTTTCTAGCTCTTTTAGCTGAAAACGCTTATTGAAGTTTCATAAAGCATTAATTCTAGATGCGTTTGCGCTCTCGGAAATTGCCAATTCATTCAAATACAAATGTATTTTGAAACACACAAGAAATTAGAACTAATCTCATTCTGTAGTTAGAGGTTGGGTAAAGTAATACCCAGTTAATTGTTAACTAGCAAGAACAAACAACGCGCATAAGAACCACAGCAGATGCTGCGCTAGCTGCTCTCGTTCGAGCAGATCTATGCGTATGCGCGCTTACTTTACTCAAGACTCGGTTGAAAGGAGAGTTAATGACCTCACAAAACCTACAGGAACAAAGACCGAAGCCGCCGTTTCCCGAACAACAACAACAGGAGCCGGGACTAGAGTCACAGATGAACCCGAAGCCGGACTACGGCGAAAATTCCTATCAGGGTTCCGGAAAACTGCAAGGCAAAGCCGCCATCATCACCGGTGGCGATTCTGGTATCGGGCGGGCAGTCGCGCTTGCCTTTGCCCGCGAAGGTGCTGACGTGTTGATTGCCTATCTCAATGAAGAGTCGGACGCGCAGGAAACCGTTCGTATCGTTGAGAAGGAGGGGCGCAAGTGCGTCGCGATCGCAGGCGACATCCAGCAAGAAGCCCATTGTCAACAGATCGTTGAGCAGGCGCGTAACGAATTCGGCAAGATCGACATCCTCGTCAACAACGCTGCTTTCCAGATGACGCGAGAGAGCCTCGATGAGATTTCGTCAGAGGAGTTCGACCGCACATTCAAAACCAACATCTACGCGATGTTCTACCTGTGTAAAGCCGCCGTGCCCCACATGCAGCCAGGTAGCGCCATCATCAATACCGCCTCCATCAATGCATCTGAACCGAAGCCCAAACTACTGGCGTATTCGGCTACCAAAGCAGCGATCGTGAACTTCACTGGTGGGTTAGCGCAATTGGTTGCTGACAAGGGCATCCGGGTTAACAGTGTCGCGCCGGGTCCCGTGTGGACACCCTTGATCCCAGCGACAATGCCAAACGAACAGGTGACACAGTTCGGGCAGCAGTACCCAATCAAGCGCCCCGCGCAGCCAGCGGAACTCGCGCCGATATATGTGCTGCTCGCTTCAGATGAAGCCAGTTACGTTTCGGGTGCGGTTATTCCCGTTACTGGCGGTCAGCCCGTCCTTCCATGACGATCAGGTTTTTGGCGTGACCTTCTCCCCGTTTTGGACGTTCCAGCACTGGTGCTGGTGGCGCGCCAGGACAGCACCTTTCCCTGGTAAGGACCAGCGTGGGTCGGCGAACACATGCCGAAGGCACGAACCGTGTTCTTTGAAGAGAGCAGCCATATGCTCTTTCACGACGAACCAGAAAAGTTCAACGCGACGATCGCAAACTTCCTCCAGCAGTCCGGCGAGCGGGTTGGCGCGGCAATCGTCCATGGGTAATAACAGATTGGCACTCGAGCAGTAGACCAATCTTAGCGTTGACGCGATCAACTCACCTTCAAGACTTGACTCACCACAAGTTGAAGCCGCATAAAGCTGTACTCTGACGTTCTGCTTTATGCCCAATGACAAATAAACGTACAAAAATCTTGTTTGCATGAAAAGTCATGGCTATTTCACTGAAACCTCTGCGAAACCAAGTCGTTGTTATTACAGGTGCCTCTAGTGGCATTGGCTTAGTGACCGCAAGAATGGCAGCAAAACAGGGCGCAAAGCTTGTCCTGGCAGCACGAAATGAAGATGCCCTGCGTCAACTGGTTGATGAAATTCGCGGGCTTGGCGGGCAGGCGATCTATGTCGTCGCTGATGTCGGGCAAGAAGAAGATGTGAATCGCATCGCCCAAAGAGCGATCGCTGAATTTGGCGGCTTTGATACGTGGGTTAACAATGCAGGCGTATCCATCTTTGGTCGCTGCATGGATGTTTCAATCCCCGACATGAAGCGCATGTTTGACACGAACTTTTGGGGTGTTGTGTATGGCTCCCGCGCCGCCGTCAACCACTTCAAACAGCGCCAAAGCGGCAGTGGGGCGTTAATCAATGTTGGCAGCTTTCTGGGCGATCGAGCGGTGGCGGTTCAGTCCACCTATTCGGCTTCAAAACATGCGCTGCATGGTTGGACAGATGCCCTGCGAACCGAGTTGGAGGCTGAAGGCGCTCCTGTATCAGTAACATTGATTCACCCCGGACGGATTGACACTCCATACAACGAACATGCCCGCAGCTACATGCCAAAACAACCCGCGCATCGCGGCATGATCTACCCACCCGAAGCGGTCGCTGAAGCAATCTTGTATTCAGCAGAACATCCAAAGAGAGACATGTTCGTCGGTTTCCAAGCCAAGGCTCTGGCGGTGTTGGCTGGTATCTCACCACGGCTCACGGACAAGTTGATAGAGCTTTGGGCGTTTCCCTCGCAACAGTCTGATCGCCCCTCGCGCGATCGAGAAGACAATGCACTTTATCACGCGGGTTACGGCATGCATGAGCGGGGGACTCACCAAGGCTGGATTCGATCAGGCAGCCTCTACGTGAAGGCTGAGAAGCATCCGGTGACCACAACCATTATTGTTGCTGGTCTTGGCACCTTAATCTGGTGGCTTACATCGTCTGCGGTTTAAGGTTACTAAACTACCAGAATTGGGCTAGACAATAGACTTCTTGCATTCATTCAAAAAACGTGAATGTCATTAGTCGCGAAATGCAGTGTAGCGAGGAATCTCCACCAGATGTTTCGCTCCGCTCAACATGACCGAAGAAAGGCAGAGGGCAGAGGGCAGAGGGCAGAAGGAAAGGTTGTAAGCTTTTATACAGATATAAGTTCTCTGTGCTCTGCCATACGGTAAGACAGCCCCTACTTTAGTGCGAATCATGCCCACTCAGCAGGACGGAACGGCAAGCTTGATTGCTTGCTATGTACCGGATCTGGAACGCGACATTGTTACACCACTACGAAAGGTTGGTCATTCCGACGAAGCGATACGCGCACTGGGTGAAGTTGGAATTTAGGCGAATGGCACTTCTTGAGGGAGCGATCGCTGCTTGTAGCGCAGTGCCTTTTGGGCGATCGCGGTTGTGGGCAGATGCAGAGCTTGGTAGTTGCTTGATTTTTTTAGCTGGAGGTAGCGATCGCCTTATCAAAAACCTCACCGTCTTTGTTGCAAGCATCTGTGACAGCGTAGGTCTGCATAGTCTGAGTTAATATTGATCATGACTATTTTGTACATTTTGTCTATATTTCTTTTAGCAGATTAATCACAACGCCAAATCTTGATAGTTGTGTCTGCGCTACCACTAGCAAGAATTTGACCATCAGGACTGAAAGTTACTGAGTTAACCGATGCTGAATGTTCAGTGAGCGTATTTAGCAGTTCTCCACTAGCAAGATGCCAAATCTTGATAGTTGTGTCTGTGCTACCACTGGCAAGAATTTGACCATCAGGGCTGAAAGTTACTGAGTTAACTGATTCTGAATGTTCAGTGAGCGTATTTAGCAGTTCTCCACTAGCAAGATGCCAAATCTTGATAGTTGTGTCTGTGCTACCACTGGCAAGAATTTGACCATCAGGGCTGATAGCCACTGACTTAACCGATTTCAAATGGTCAGTGAGTGTGTTTATGAGTTTTCCAGTAGCAAAATGCCAAATCTTGATAGTTGTGTCTGTGCTACCACTGGCAAGAATTTGACCATTAGGACTGATAGCCACTGAGTTAACCGATTCTGAATGGTCAGTGAGTGTGTTTATGAGTTTTCCAATGTGCAGATCCCACAATTTAATTGTCTTATCTCCACTACCACTAACAAGAGTTTGCCCATCGGGACTAATTGCAACAGAGTTGACGCTGCTTGAATGCCCAGGGAAACTACGAAGCACTTCCATAGTGATTAAATCCCACAATTGAATTGTCTTTGTCATGGTAGTTCTTTGGGCATAATAAGCACTGCCCCAACTAGCACTAACAAGTGTTTCTCCACTAGGACTAAAAGTAATGGAATAAACATCTCCTGAACGCTCACCTGTATGGTGTACTTTAGTGTAGAGAGTTGTTCCAGTTTGCAGATCCCAAGTTTTGATTGTGTGGTCACTGCTACCACTGGCAAGTATCTGACTGTCGGGACTAATTGCGACAGTGAAAACATCCCATTGATGTCCAGTGAAAGTATTTACACATTTCCAAAATTCTGGTTGAGTTTTGGCTGCTGATGTTGGAAAAACTAGCGGTGGCTCAGTAGTTGCTTGAATGCCTTCTCGGTCTAAATTGTGGAGAACTTGCTCTGCTGATTGATAGCGTTGGCTAATGTCTGGTTGCAATAGCTTGTTTAGTATTTGGATGAGTTCATCACTGATATCTCTCGTTTCTAATCTGTCTGTTAACTCTTTTTGCCAATCTACCCAGCTATACAACAGCCTAGAGGGGTCAGCCCAAGTCAAAAGATGATAGCAGGTTGCACCCAAACTGTACAGATCGCTAGTAAAGCGGGGTTTACCTTCGTGTTGCTCTGGGGCAGTATACCCCTCACTACCGATTACTGTTCCAGTTTTGGGTAAGATAGGTTCAGTTGCAAGTTTAGCAATACCAAAATCCACCAAGTAAAGCCTGTTATCAACACTGTGGCGTATGATGTTTTCAGGCTTAATGTCTCGATGAATTACCTGATTCTTGTGGACAAACTGCAATACAGGTAGTAAATTCTCAAGTAATTGCCAAATTTTGGCTTCGCTGAAAGTGCCTTTCTCCTTGAGTTCCTGATTCAGGTTGCGTCCGTCAATAAATTCTTGCACCAAATACAGGTAATCATCCTGCGTAAAATGTGCAAATAGTTCGGGAATATGGGGATGCTTACCTAACTTCTCTTGTAATACTGCTTCTCGATGAAATAACTCTTTTGATTTTTCCGCATCATCAAAGCCTTTACCATGAAATTGTTTAATCACACAGTATGGTTTAGACGGCTTGTAATCATCTATAGCTTTAAAGGTTCTAGCAAAACCACCTCGACCAATTGGCTCCAAGGGACGGTAACGCTGATTGATCAGTAACCGAGATTTACAATGGTGGCAAAATTCTACATCATTTGGATTTTGGGGACTTAGGCACTTAGGATTCAGACAATAGCTCATACTCTAGGGTTTTGAGAAGCTTTGTATTTATTTTGCCAACCGAAATTTAGTTGGGTATTTATGAAAGAGGTTTTATGGAAACTTTTTTGCGTTCTCTAAGTAAGTCGGCGCAAATAATCATCACTGGTTTGTAGTAGCGCTTTAGCGCTGAAGCGCTACTAAGAGCCAAATACAGAAATTTTACTTTTCTTTACATAGTTTGGTTTTTTCTTGCCGACTTACTTACGCTTAGTGCTGTTTAATATATTACTTCCCCTACTCCCTATGCTCAACCTCACTCCTCATCAACCTTTGCACGCTCACCAACGCTCGATTCAACTCATAACCTCGCCTCTGGGGATTCTGCAAATACGCTTGCTGTTCCTCCTCAATCATCTGTACATCTTGTCGCACTAACCCATCAAGTAACTTTTGCGCCGCACCAAACAAACTATCTTTCACAAACCGACGAAACCACACAGGTAATTTGTGTAATCGTCAAAAGACATTTTAAAGATGTGAAATGAATCAAATAAGCCTTATCAAACACCTCACCGTGTTTGTCACAAGCATCTGTGAGCGTGTAGGTCTGCATAGTAAGACTTAAACTTTGACTATTTTAGACATTTTGACTATATTTTAGTATATGCTTTGTTGTAGTCCTGTAACACTCCCTGCATGTCGCATGACTTAGCGCAAGCAACACCCCGATTGCTGCATTAACTAACTCACATTTTTTTTCAATTGTTGCACTTAATCGCACTGCCAAATTTTGACAGTATTGTCCCAACTACAACTTGCAAGAGCTTTTCCATTTGGGCTAAACCTAATAGAATTAACCCCCGATGAATGCCCATTGAGAGTGCAAATTTCTTCCCCTGTCATAACGTTCCACAGCTTAATAGTGTCGTCATCACTGCCACTAGCAAGAATTTGTCCATCTGGGCTAAAGGCTATGGAAAAAACAGCACTTGAATGCCTATTAAGTGTATAAATTACTTCGGCGGTGTGAACATTCCACAACTTGACACTTCGATCATCACTGCCACTTGCAAGGATTAAATCATCTGGACTAAACTTAACAGAACTAACTCCAAAAAAATGTCCTTTGAGAGTGCAAAGTTGTCGTCCTGTCAGCATATTCCACAGCCTAATAGTTTGGTCATTACTACCACAGGCAAGAATGTGTCCATCCTGGCTGACAGCCACAGAACGCACCCAGTGATGATACTTGATGGTGCTGAGTTCGCGTCCTGTAAGGACATCCCATAGCTTGATCGTTTTATCTTGACTGCCACTGACAAGGGTTTGTCCATCTGGAGTAAAAGCAAGAGAATAAACAACATGTGAATGCCCTTTAAGAATTTTTTTCTTCTGCCCAGAGCTAACATCCCATAGCTTAATGGTTGGATCTCTAGAGCTACCACCACTAGCAAGGATCTGTCCATCCGGACTGAAAGTCACGCAACGAACCCCATCAAGTAGCCCTTGAAATGTGCAAAGTTGTTGCCCAGTATCTACATCCCATAACTTAATGCTTTTATCCCAGTAGCCACTGCAACTAGCAAGTATCTGTCCATCCGGACTAAAAGCAACACCAAAAACCGCATCTGAATGACTAAGGGTGTGGATGTCCCGAAACGAGGCGTAATTTATAGTATTAGAATGAGCAACACTTATAGTATTAGAATGACCAACACTTATAGTATTAGAATGACCAACACTTATAGTATTAGAATGACCAACACTGAGCGGCTGTACAGATGTAGGATTCAGGTCTTGTAGTACTTCAGTTACTGATTTATAGCGGCAATTGGTAGTGTGTTGTATGAGCTTATCCAAAATTCGACCCAGTTCATCACTGACTGGATTATTCACCAAATACTGCCGCCACACCCAATCATATTCTGATATGTCAAATAGGTTAAGAGGAGAAACCTGAGTGAGTAGATAAATGCAAGTTATGCCTAAACTATACAAATCACTGGCAAAAATGGCTTTACCCATAAGTTGTTCAGGAGCGACAAACTCTGGACTACCAACACTCGTTCCTGTTTGTCGCACGGAAGATACTGTAACATACTTAGCAGCTCCAAAATCAACCAGAACTAATTGTCCATCATTGCGGCGGATAATGTTTTCTGGTTTAATATCTCGGTGAATCACAGAGTGATTATGGATGTACTTAAGTACAGGCAACAAACTATTAAGTAAGTCTCGAATTTGTCCTTCATTAAAAGCCCCTTGTTCTGCGAGGACTTCAGCTAAGTTCTGCCCATCTATAAACTCTTGTACTAAATACTGGCGATTATCCTGGCTAAAGTGGGCGAACAACTCTGGAATTTGGTTGTGTTTGCCCAACTCATCCAGCCGCAATGCTTCTCGCTCAAATAACTCAGCGGCTTTCTGGGTGTTGTTCGTATCTTGCGCTTCAAGAAAAAATTGCTTAATGACACAAGGCGGTTTTGATGGTTTGTCCTCATCTACCGCTAAGAAGGTTTTGCCAAAACCACCCTGACCAATGAGCTTAATAGCTCGATAGCGGTCTTTCAGCAGCAGCTTAGTGCCACAACTTTGACAAAATTTTGCCGTTGGTGGATTACTGGCGGGTTTCTGGCAATTGGGATTCAGGCAGTGGCTCATATTGAAGGCTTTTAGACACTTGTATTTATTTTGCACTCATAAAATATGGAGAACATACCCAACTGACGGATATCATGACTTTGGACAGTTTGGGAAACAGGAGACATAAATTCACGCATCCTCACTACTGGATTAGAATGTAGCGCAAATCCTCTTACTCATAACTGGTAACTGTTCACTGTTCACTGATTTGGTCAGCCTACTACCTAAGGAGCTAAAAATTAGCAAATCACAAGCTATAAAGTATGTCTAGGTGTAACAATTATCCTGTTGAGGCAAATATCCATATGACAAGTTACCAATCCAATCCAGAAACGGTTGCAAACGAATCCACATCAACCGGTGAACTCATCAATGAGATTATCGAAGAAACTCAGCACATCAACTACGTGGAGATCATCGAAAACGTTATCGACACTCTGGAACAAGATGACAGCGCAATGGTGAGTCATCCTTCAGAAGGTGGGAACCGGTGGAAGTTCAAGTACGGCACGGTGGAAGTGTTTGTCCAACTGACGGGACCAACCGATGAAGATACATTAACAGTTTGGTCTGTAGTGCTCAAGTTACCAGCCAAAGATGAACCCAGGTTAACGCGGCATTTGTTGGAGATGAACGCATCTGGCACCTTTGAAGCGCGTTTTGCGATCGTTGAAAATCAGGTTGTCGTACTGGCAACACGCACTTTAGCAGATTTGTCTCCTAGCGAAGTTTCCCGCATAATTACTGTGGTGGCAACGATCGCCGATAATAACGACGAAGCATTAGAATCGGAGTTTGGTGCTGCTTGACTTTTGTGTGGCGACTGATTCCGTTACTAAACGCCTCTGGTAAGATGCAGATGGCGATCGACCGCTGGTTGTTAGAACAGCATCAGTCGGGACATCCTCCAACTTTGCGGTTTTACACTTGGTCGCCACCTGCCATTTCCTTGGGCTACCATCAACATAAATATCCCGAACATTGGCAGCATCTTGTTTGGCAAGGTGAAAAAGTGGACTTGGTGCGACGTCCCACAGGGGGACGGGCGGTGTTGCATCAAGGTGATTTAACTTATGCTGTCGTGACATCTGGACTGATTGGGACTCGTGTCCAGGTGTACGAAAAAATTTGCTCCTTTTTGATTCAAGGATGGCGATCGCTTGGCATAGAATTGCACTACGGTACAGTTGGGCGCGGTTACATCCATAACCCCAACTGTTTCGGCACTGCAACAGGTGCAGATTTGGTTTTGCCAGATGGTACTAAATTCATTGGTAGCGCCCAACTAAGACGGGGTGGGACAATTTTGCAACATGGTTCCATCCGCTTACACCCTGATGCTGAGTTATTTACTCAAGTATTTGGCACAGAATCTTTTACTCCTGTGCAACTTTCGCAGAAATTAGATACTGAAAAGATTATTGCCGCTTTAATTACTGCTGCTGAAGATTGTTTTGATATGCACTTAGAGGTGCAACCACTTTCTCAGTTTGAGTGGGAGACAATTTTGGCGCAACAGAGTTTGGAGACTGGTTAACGATTTCAAAAATCTGTGACATTAAGGCATGATGAGGCTTGCACAAGCCAATGCTATTCACTCTACCAAACCACATGCTAGGGGCACAGCACTGCTGTGCCCCTACAGCCAACCTGTATTCTAATGAATTGAAAACTGCTATAATGCTGCCCCTTTGTCTTTTTTGGGTATATCATTTTGCAGGAGCATTCGCAGGAGTATCTTTAAGATAACCCGCCGCCACACAATCCTCAACCACTTGCTGGACAAACAACCAAAGTTCCGGCGCACCTGTTTCCACAGGAGCCATCCGTTTCATGACCTGATCGCGCGTAATGTTATGAATGAGCCAAGTACCACCACGGTTTTGCTGGTTGTGCAGCAAAGGTTGTATCCGGTCTAAGGCTGCTGCAAACTTGGCGGTTGGTGTTTCCTGTGCTTCAAACTCTTCCCAAAGCGAACGCAACTCGCTTGCTTGATCTGCTGGCAAAAGTCCGAATAGCCGTAACGCTGCTTGTGCTTCCCGTTGTGCCTTGCTCTCGTTGCCCTGCACATCGTAGCAGAAGGTGTCACCTGCATCAATTTCCACCAAATCGTGAACCAGCACCATTTTGATGGCATTTAACAGAACAACCCCTTGCGGAGCATACTCTGCTAATACTATCACCATCATCGCCAAATGCCAAGAGTGTTCTGCACTGTTTTCCCGGCGTGACCCATCGTTGAGCAGGGTTTGACGTAGCACCTGCTTAAGTTGGTCAATTTCGATGATGAACTGTATTTGTTGAGTGAGTCGGCTGATTGTCATTTGGAACCTCTAGAAAACTACCATGCTCAAATATTCTCTTACAAAGTTGTCATCTAATTAGATGTAGGGCGGAGCAGGCAATACAGCCCAAAATTTGGTAGGCTTTTTTTGAGTGACTCTACCCAGCAAATCAGCGAATTATTTGTATAGTAGTAGTCTCCACTTAAAGAGGAACGAAATCAAATAAACAAATCATGAAAAGATTATTATTGCTTAGTAATTCAACTAATTTGGGTGAAGAGTATTTATTTTATCCCCGTCAGCAACTTCAAAGATTTTTAGGAGATTATGTAAAAAAAATACTGTTTATACCTTTTGCTGGTGTGACTTCAAATTGTGATGATTATACCGAAAAAGTAGGTAAACTTTTTAAAGATATTGGTTATGAGATTGACGCTATTCATATAGCTGAAAATCCTCATGAATTGATTAAAAAAGCAGAAGCCATAGTCGTTGGGGGTGGAAACACTTTTCATCTTATGCATTGGTTACACAAAATCGGAATTATCGAAACTATAAGAGAAAAGGTAAACAACGGAACACCATATATTGGATGGAGCGCAGGGTCAAATGTTGCTTGTCCTACAATCAAAACAACCAACGATATGCCAATCATTGAGCTTGGAAGTTTTAACGGATTAAATCTCGTTCCTTTTCAGATAAACCCTCACTATACAGATGAAGTGATACCAAATCACAACGGAGAAACAAGAGAAACAAGGATTAAAGAATTTTTAGTTCTAAATCCCGATATTTATGTTGTTGGTTTACAAGAAGGAACAATGTTGAACATTGAAGGTTCATCAATGAAATTGATTGGTAATAAACCGATGCGTTTATTCAAGTTTAATCAACCAATTGTTGAATACGATTCCAATGCTAACCTAGATTTTATTTTAAAAGAGTTTTTGTAGAGTGCGTTCGTGAAGCTAACGCACCCTACTTTTCATCCCGTTAAGCTAATCTATAACCCAAAACTTCATGAGTTGGTGATTGATTTCGCGATCGCTCCCAATTGCAAACCTGGTGGATAACTGCCTTCTTCTTTTATGCGCTTAATCTCAGCTTCGGTTATCCGCAAATTTAACTTTTGTGCTAATTCCCGTACAATATCCCCTCGATCAATGACACCAGCGACAGCACCAGCGGGAGAAAGCACGGTGATACGGGCTAATTGTTCTTTTTCGAGTTTGTTAATCACCTCTACCAAGGTAGTTGACTCGGTAACAGTGGGAATTTCTGTCAAGGGATGTACAATACTTTGCACCGTTAGGCTTTCCCATTGACTTCTTTCTACAAGGCGCAAATCGTCGATGGAAACTATGCCCCGGTAACGTCCATCAGATTCAGCAAAATAAACCCCAGGCGCGGTGGTGTCCAAAAGGTATGAGTCGGCAAAAGAACGTAAAGTCTGGTTGGCATCAACTACGCGAAAGTCACGTGTCATGGTATCGCCAGCAACTAAATTGAGCAAAGTTTCTTGTAATACCGTGACGCGGTCATAGCTGGTAGCATTACGGATACCAAACCAACCTAACAAGGCTATCCACAAACCAGTGACGAGTTCGCCAGTAAAATAATCTACTGCCAAACCCAGGGCGATCGCACCATAACCCAAAATTTGCCCCGCCCTTGCTGCTAACCGTACAGCTTTGAAGCGGTTACCTGTTGCTTGCCATAGTGCTGCTTTTAAAACTTGTCCGCCATCTAAGGGTAAGCCAGGAATCAAGTTGAAGAGTGCCAAAACTAAGTTGATTCTCGCTAAGTCTGCCACCATCATGCTAGCAGGGCTGTTAGGCGGCAAAAAATCACCCAGCAGTCTGAGGAGTAAAAACAGGATAACACTCACTGCAGGTCCAGCAATTGCCACCTGAAACGCTTTTCCTGGGGTTTTGGATTCTTCTTCGATAGAAGCAATCCCACCAAACAGAAACAGCGTAATCGAATTGACTTTTATGCCTTGCGATCGCGCTACTAAGCTGTGACCCAATTCATGCAATAATACTGAACCAAACAGCAGCAATGCCATCACCACTCCAGCACTCCAAGCTAGAGATGTTCCCCAGGCTTGGTAAGCCACCCCAAAGTTAAGGGTTGCCAGCCCTAAAATCACAAACCATAGAGGGTCTAAAAACAGGGGTATTCCGAATAAAGACCCGATTTTCCAATTTGTTTGCATTACTTTTTCCTATAACTAAATATTTTCAACCGTCCAGAAATAGGTTTCATATGTTCTTTTTTACACATATATAGTTTTGCCATATCAACAAATCCTGGCTGAAATCTGGAAAATCAGCAATTGCTCGTTGATTAGCTCTAATTTCTAGAATAGACAATTCCTGCCAGCGAGCCAAACTCAAATAGGAACGCAGCAATTTAAAAATTAAAAACAATAAGGCAGATCTTACCCTTCAGGATGAGCCTTGAAGGAGAAGACCTGCCGCCTGTCGTGATTCAAATGTAGTATGCGTGTAAAGTAAAATCTAGATAATGCCGAGATTGGTCAAGCCCAAAACTGCACCAATACCGATAAGGTGACCGGTGCTCATTGCGGCGAGGAATGAACCGACACTGGGATTATTGAACACCGACGGGAAAGGTAGCGGCATCTTAGCACCAACATGGGGGTAGCGAACCACCCGAGGAATAATCAAAAGAGCTAAAATGCTGCTGCCAATGATAATAGCCGATCCGGTCCAGTTAAACTCTGCGGCAGAGTTGGGAACGGTAGCTTGGACTGCCAATAACAATGATGAAATCACAGATTTTTCTCCTAGCATGAATACATTGATTTATCTATGTAGAGGCACGAAATTGACTTGCTCCCTCAAGAGCAACGCGCTTCTTTGTCTCTACAATCAATGTTTATGCTCCGCCTAATGGAGTAGCTGAATCTTCTTTCTAAAGATAGGTGTCAATCTCCACCCAAAGGAATAGCTAGATAGCCGGAGAAAAAATTTGATATCTAAATATAGAGACGTTGCAATAGAACGTCTCTGTTTGCAACTTACAGGCTACCGATATTAGTTAGCCCTAAAACGATGCCAACTCCGATAAGATGCCCAAAACACATAGCGCCGATGAATGCCGGAATGCTTATAGGCAATAGAGGTACTTTGGGACCAACTTTGGGCTTCTCAATCTTGAAAGTGAGCAAAAGAGCTACTAAACAGCTGACGCTGATAATTATTGATACATTAGTGTTCCATGCAGGTGTTGCGGGAACAGTTGCGGCGGCTGTTAGTAAGATTGATGAAATCAAATTTTTCTCTCCTAAGTTAAAAATTGACAAGTGGTCAGTAATCTGGAATTACCGAGAGCAATACTGATTACTTACTGTGTAAACCACAAAGATTATAGAATTACAAAGGAAAAAACTTGCAATTGTTTATACAATTGAGATTTTTTGTAACTATTACTACCACTATCAAAAATATCTATGCGGATTAAGATTTGCGGAATTACTCAACCACAACAGGGGAAAGCGATCGCCTCACTGGGCGCGACAGCATTGGGATTTATTTGTGTTTCAGCTTCACCCCGTTATGTTAACGTAGACCAAATTCGTGCCGTCGTGGAACAACTGCCCGAAAAAACCGACAAAATTGGAGTTTTTGCCAACTCGACGGCTCTTGAAATTACTCAAACTGTAGTAAATTCTGGTTTGACTGGTGTCCAACTGCACGGAGATGAATCTCCAGAGTTTGCTGTGCAGTTGCGTCAATTGCTACCAAACGTCGAAATTCTCAAAGCTTTGAGAATACGTAGTTTTGAAGATATTGACAAAGCAGCTATGTATACTACAGTCGCAGATACGCTGTTACTAGATGCTTATCATCCGCAGCAACTAGGTGGTACAGGGACAACTTTAGACTGGGTAATGTTACAGGAATTCAGCCCTAGTTGTCCTTGGTTTTTGGCTGGTGGACTGACTCCAGATAATATTGTCGAAGCTTTAACACAAGTTAGCCCCAGTGGCATTGACTTATCCAGTGGTGTAGAACGTGCCCCTGGGGATAAGGATTTAGACAAGGTAGCTAAGTTGTTTGAAAAGCTGGCAATTCGGCGCTAGGGGTTGGGGGTTGGGAATGAGGGAAATAGCCCAATCCCCAATCTTCAGTCCCGAATACCTAAAAGAATGATGACTGGTGGCGAATTAAATTAAAGAATTCTTCACGGGTTTTCTGTTCTTCTTGGAAGACACCCAGCATTGCGCTCGTGACAGTCCAAGAACCGGGTTTTTGCACACCCCGCATTACCATGCACATATGGGTAGCTTCCATCACAACGGCAACTCCCTGCGGTTCCAGAACTGTCTGAACGGCTTCAGCAATTTGGCGGGTGAGCCTTTCTTGCACTTGCAAACGGCGGGAATACATCTCGACAATCCGGGCAAGCTTGCTCAGTCCCACAACTTTTTGGTTGGGGATGTAGGCAACATGAGCTTTGCCCATGAATGGCAACATATGGTGTTCGCACATGCTAAAGAAATTGATATCCCGCACGAGCACCATCTCGTTATGACCTTCGTCAAAGATGGCACCGTTAACGATTTCTTCTAACGATTGGTTGTAGCCACTGGTGAGAAACCGCATTGCCTCTGCTACCCGTTTGGGTGTTTTCAGTAGTCCCTCGCGTTCGGGGTCTTCTCCAACACCCACTAGTAGAGTCCGCACGGCGTCCGTCATTTGCTCGAACTGCTCCTCTGTTTGCGGGTGCAAATCAGCTTGCCGCCCGTTATGAGTGTTGCGGTCTGGTCTTGGGGTGATGGCTTCTGTTAAGTCGGGAATCAGAGGAGATTGAGAGCTGTTGGTACCGTTGGAACTAGCAATAGTCATGATGTCAGTGTTGGTTAGAGTTTCTGTAGTTGAGATCATTTCTCTTGTGCTGAATCATAAATGCTAAGTGCTGAGTGGAAATGACTCAGTACTCATCACTTAAAAACGCCACTTGCGGAACCCAGGGGAAACCCCCGTAGTGGCTCCTCAGCACTTATAAAGCGCCAGCGCTAGGCATAATTATCAATTCATCAATAACTGCCTGTTGTGGTAGCAAGGCAGCGTGGAGAATTGACTGAGCAACAATTTCTGGAGTAAGCATTTTTGAGCGGTCAAAGTTGGCATTGACGGTTTGTGTATCCCAAAGTTCTGTATTAACCGCACCGGGACAGATAGCAGTCACACGAATACCGTGGGCACGTTCTTCCTGTGCAAGAGTTTGAGAAAGGGCAATCAAACCAGCTTTGCTGACGCTGTAAGCCCCCCAATTGGGAAATGCTTGCTTTGCGGATATTGAACTAATGTTGATAATTGTACCTGTGCCGCGAGTCCGCATTCTGGGCAAAATTCCCATAATACACTGGAATACACTCGTGAGATTTAAGTCTATCACTTGCTGCCAGTCGCACAAGGGGGTTTCAGTCAAAGTGCCGGTATAACCCATGCCAGCATTGTTGACCAAAATATCTATGTCCCCATCAAGGGCTATTGCCTGCATCTTCTCTTGCACTTGAGCGACACAAGCTAAGTCCACTTCGTAAGCTTTCGCTTCCACGCCTGCGTGTGATACAGCTTCACACACTGGTGTCAGCTTATCAACTGAACGGCTCACTAGGGCAACATCTATTCCTGCCTTCGCAAATGCTAAAGCTGTTGCTTTCCCAATGCCACTACTTGCCCCAGTAATTAGGGCACGTCGTTTGTGCTCAACACTCATGCTGTCTCCCAATTTTTGAACGGTTTGATAACCGCGTCGCCACCCAATGATTGCACTCTCGTGGTCTAAATAGATTAAACAAACCTAAAAATCCAATTAATTCTCTTTGACAACTGCTATGCTGCTTTGTCAAGAAGATATATTGCTAATACCATATCCTCCAAAGGAAGACTATATATCTTTACCTGAAAAATCTTGTACCACCCTGATTTTCAATTGAGTAGTCATAAATACACAGTATACAGTTCATTGTCAAAGTACTTTTGACTAATGACTAATGACTAATGACTAATGACTAAAAACACAAATGCCTATGGCTTAAAAGATTGTTAAAAATCTTTAACTTCCATAGGCAATTATAGCACTGCTACTATACTAATCAAGCATCTCACGTTTTATGAGTGGGAAACTTCGGTGAAAACACCAATTTTGCGGAATTTTTCGTAACGCATTTGGCGTCGTTCTTGCGGAGTAAAGCGGTTGAGTTCCTCTAAATTGTCCAACAGAGCTTGCTTAAGAGTGGTAGCAGCTTTCAGGGGGTCAGAATGAGCGCCGCCAATCGGTTCAGGCAATATCTGGTCGATAATTCCTAAGTTTTTCAGATCCGGTGCTGTGATTTTCAAGGCAACTGTCGCTTGGGGAGCTTTGCTGGCATCTCTCCATAATATGGCGGCACAAGCTTCAGGTGGGGCAACTGAATAAACTGCGTGTTCAAACATGAGTAGGCGATCGCCCACACCAATACCTAAAGCACCGCCAGAACCACCTTCACCAATCACTGTGCTGATGATCGGGACATCAAAGGAAAACATCTCCCGCAAATTGTAGGCAATTGCTTCCCCAGCACCTTGTTGTTCAGCGATCACCGTAGGCAAAGCGCCTGACGTATCGATAAAAGTTATAATCGGCATCCCAAACCTGTTAGCATGTTCCATCAACCGTAGGGCTTTGCGATAGCCACCAGGAGAAGCCATACCGAAGTTACGGACGATATTATCTTTAGTATCACGACCTTTTTGATGACCCAAGAATACCACGGGTTTGCCATCCAAGCGACCCACACCACTTACGATAGCAGGGTCGTCAGAATTGCAGCGATCGCCATGCAACTCCATCCATTCATCACTGATAGCTTGAATATAATCAAGGGTACTAGGGCGGCGCGGATGACGAGCGACTTGCAATCGCTGAGACGGCGATAAACTACTGAAAATTTCCTCACGCAGTTGCATAGCGCGTGCTTCTAGCTGACGAATTTGACCAGTTACATCGACGCCATTTTCTTCTGCTAGTTGCCGAATTTGCTCAATTCGAGTAGCAAGTTCGGCTAGGGGCTTTTCAAAATCCAACAGTAGCGGTTTACGCTCAGTAGTAGCCATTTTTTGATTGAAAAGTGAACAGTGAAGAGCGTTCAAAGAATTAAAAATTAAAAATTTTTAATTTTTAATTTTTAATTCTTAATTTTTATACCAGCAGTGGTCTAAATCCGTGCTTTTTCGATACGTGACCAATCTGCTCCATTTTTTCTACAGTAATCCGATTCCGCCCCCAAGAGAAGTTAGTGTATAACTTCTCAAATTCCAGTAGCATTGATTCTGCAAAACAAGCAAATAACTGGCGTGCTGGAACATTCATATTGACGATGCTCATAATTTTCCAATCAATATCGAGCGAATGTTCGACAATGCCACCATTGAGGACATGCACACCAGGATGCTGAATTTTGGTTGCGAGGTTTTTTGGATAGCCACCATCTATCAGCAAACAAGGTTGCTTTAAAACTGTGGGTTCGATTTCCATACCTTTAGGCATACTGGCAACCCAAACCACAATATCAGCTTGAGGAAGTGCTTCTTCCAAAGACATGATTTTTCCACGTCCTAGTTCGTCTTGCAGCTGTTGCAGGCGTTCTTGGTTACGGGCTATGAGCAAGACTTCCTTGATATCTGTTTTGGCATCTAACCAACGGCAGACAGCGCTCCCAATATCTCCAGTCGCCCCACAGACAGCAACAGTTGCTTTTGATAGTTCAATGCCTACTTGTTTCGAGGCTTTTTCTACCTGTTGACAAATGATGTATGCCGTATGAGTGTTTCCTGTAGTAAAGCGTTCAAACTCTAGTTTTATATTGCGGACTTGTTTCAACTCCTCTAAATTAAAGTTTTCAAAAATGATCGAAGAAAATCCGCCTAAAGCTGTAATGTTTATCCCGAGCTTTTGAGCATGAGCCATAGCGTTGAGGACTTTACGTGTTGCAGCTTTTATGCGACGAGTTGCCAGCATTTCTGGCAAAAAGCATGACTCTACATACCGCCCTTCAATTTTTTGCCCGGTAACACTGGTGACGGTAATGTTATCGACCATTAGAGGCGGGGCGCTGCACCAAAAATCTAGCCCTTGATCGGCATATTCTGGATAGCCCAAATCTCTGGCTACTGCCTGCGCGTGTTCTAAACTAGTAAGGTGTCCGATTAGACCAAACATGAACTGTTGTGTTAGCCTTGTCCTTTCTTAAAGGGGTGGAATGAATGGGTCAGAGACAACTAACCCTTAAAAATACTACACAAAAAGTCACGAAAAATGAGGGGCGACTCCTTGAAGAGGGGGTGACGCGGGGACATTTTCTCTCTCCGCGCGTCTTGTTGTCTCTCTTATCTATGCTGCTGCAAGTCCGTAGGCTGACAGGCGCATAATATCGCGGGTAGAGAAACCAATGTTGCTGAGGGCTTCTCCGTACTGAATCATGAAGTCTTCCACCAAAGCTTCCTTTTCCATTGCCAAAGTGTGAGCATCTTCGGCGACAGAGTTAAGCATTTTCCAAACTATGGGAAGATTTTGGCGATTTGCTTCTTCTAACTCAGCTTTTGATTCTTCAAAGTGTTCTTTCAACCACACTTCTCCAAAGTTGAGGTGGCTGTATTCGTCTTTAACTACGCCTTCAGTAATTTTACGAGCAAAATCGTCGGCAACCGGGATGTAAATGTTGTATGCGGCGATCGCAAAACATTCAATAATTAAAGACTGAATCAGCAAGCAAGTCACAACCTTACCTTCAGCAGATGCTGTTTGGAAATTTTGATGCAGTGAGCTAAAAAACTCCTTAGCAAATTTCAGATCCGGTGTGACTTGAAGATTGCGCCCACAAGCTTCAAATCCTTTCTTGTGGCGACTTTCCATCTTTGATAGGCGAATGAGTTCATCCTGAGAATCCGGCAGCAGTTCAGCAAGTTTGATGTAATTCTCGTGAGCCTCTTGTTCTCCTTCGATCACAATCGCATTAATGCGGCTGTAAGCGTCTTTGTATGTTTCGCTGTGAAAGTCAATTTCAGATTGAGCTGCAAGCTGCTGCATGGTACGTTCACTCCTGTGATGTGAATCATTGGATACCAAAATTGAGTTACCCCTATGAATTCAGGGCAATGTTAACTGTGGTTTAATTTTACTTAACAAGTCTCTATGTTCTAGATTAGCTTTTGCTGGCAGCATTCGCTCAAGCTAATTCACATGAGAGTGAGGAAAGCAGGGACAAATGATAAATGACGAATCCAAAATCCAAAACACCAAGCGTCCTGAACGCAGCGAAGGATCTAAATCCAAAATTCCCTGGAGCCTAGGAGTGCTACTACTGGGAGGTGTTATCGTCTTGTTACCTTTGGTTGTCGTCTTCTTGACATCCTTTGCACCTCCTGGCGCAACTCCTAGTGTTTTACCCAAAAATGGCTGGTCTTTAACCAATTATCGCGATGCTTGGGACAGAGGTAAATTTTTACTTGCTTTCGCTAATTCTACCTTAGTAGCGATCGCTGTGACCGCCTTTCAAATTATCACTTCGGCACTCGCAGGTTACGCCTTGGCACGGCTGAAATTTCGCGGCAGGCAAGCACTGCTGCTCATTGTGTTGGCAACACTAGTGATTCCCTTTCAGTTACTAGTGATTCCCGTGTTTTTGGTGTTAAAGTGGGGACACCTGATAAATACCTATTGGGCGCTAATTTTACCAACAGCTGCCAATGGTTTTGGTATTTTCCTGTTGCGTCAATATTTCCTGACAATTCCTGTAGAGTTGGAAGAAGCAGCCGCCATAGATGGGGCAAACAGGTTGCAAATTTTGTGGCGGGTAATGTTACCTTTAGCCCGTCCCGCTTTAGTGACGTTGTTTCTGTTTACCTTTATCGGGGAATGGAATGATGTGTTTAAACCGTTGGTATTTACAACGCGCCCGGAATTGAGGACAGTACAGTTAGCGTTGGCAGAGTTTCAAGAGCAATTTACTAACAATTGGCCTTTGATGATGGCAGCCGTGACGATCGCGACTGTACCAGTGATGTTACTATTTCTTGTCGGGCAGCGTCAGTTTATTCAGGGTATTGCGACAACGGGGATGAAGAATTGAGGCTATTTAGGGCGGGCAAGATGCCCACCCCACAAATGCCGGTAAACCCCTCCCCGATGAGTGGCTACGCCAAAGTTCCCCTCCTCTTAGCAAGGGGAGGGGTTAGGGGTGGGGTGCTTTTATTATCAGTAATTTAACGAACTTGACATAAGAGTAGAAGGCGTCATCTCCTGACCGAATCAGTTACCAGTTATCAGTTATCAAGTACCATGCTGGTACTGGTGACGCTTCCTTGCCCCTCAATTTATTGATGGAGAAATAATGAAAGTGCATCCTTATTTCAAGCCCCTCAATTCATTGATGGGGATTGACTGGTAACTGGTCACTGTTCACTGTTCACTGTTTTGACATAGCCTAATTTGTTTCCTGAATTTGCAGGCGAATCGTATGTTCAGTCCCACCAATCAGTTGTAATTCCATAACTTCACCACCAAGTGGTTCCAAGCATTCTAGGAGTTCTCGCAAACGTGGGGTACTTGCACCCGTATCTACATAGAGACGGTCTGATAAATTACCAATTTTCTTCCAAGCCATGTACAATTTGGCTATCATCTGTTCTAGCTGGGATGCTTGATTCACCAAGTCAGCGGCTATGCTCAAACAGCCGACTCTTTGAGCTTCTATGAGTGCTGTTTCGATGTCAACGTCTTGGACAGTCAGCGCTTGGACTTGAGCTGCGGCTTTGAGATATTTTGCTAAGTTACGTGCTTCTGTGGTGACTTGTTTGAGGGTATCCACATCAGGATTTTGGGCTATTTCCTTTTGGATCGCGTTTTGGTGAGACTCTGGTAATTTTTCCATCTCCTTCACCAGTGGTGCGAGGTAACGCGGAGGAAGGGAATTATCTGCTGCTTTTTGCTTGACTGGTTCGGGTAGCAAATCGGAAGACATCGCTGTCCATTCGTCGTTGATTTGACGCACTTCTCGCCTAGTGATGCGATCGCCTTTTTGTGCTGCTTCACCCACCATCTGCTGGACTTCTGGCGCTGCTTTTGCTGTTTCGACAAACGCCCGTTTGCTGAAGTTATTGATAGCTGATGGTTCTAGTCTTCCTTCTTCTAAGAGCGTATCAGCACTGTTTGCCAGCTGAATCCAACTATAAGCCTGGCTTTTGCTGATTTCCCGTTCTTTGAGCCAATTGAGAAAGCCTGTACCCCGTCCATCGCCGCCCTTTTTCTCTCTGTCGCGGATGGCGCGTAATATTCGTCCCCGCCAGATTTCGGTTTGTAAGTCAAAGCGATCGCACACCTGCCAAGCTATATCCAGCTGCTGTTGAAATTCCGTCTCTGGAATTCCCTCATCTTCTGGATCGGGCAGTTCAAATGTTAAATCTGCTGGCTGTTGCAAGAGATCAGCCAGTTCATTATCGTTGTATAGCACGATGTATAGCTTAGTAGTGAATGCGCTCGGCTTATTATGCCACAATCTGGGGGAACTGTAACCGATGAATTTTTTTAGCGTATACCACTAGCTAAGATTCCTAAAATTTTATTGACATCTTTCAGGTAATATTCACTTAAGTCAATAGAGATAACTTGCCATTCCAACTTCAGAAATTGCCAAATGCTTCCAGTCGTGACAGTGGCATAAATTACAAGATTTGCATCACCTGCTCGTTCGTTCAATATTCTTGCTGCTAACATTTCCGCCACACATTGTCCGAAACCAGCGGGAATATTTTCTTTCTTTGCCTCCACAATAATAATGACCAGAAAGAAAAAGGTACAAGCCCCCAACTTATGGTATGGAAAAAGAAAAAACGTATTTCATCGAGTAGGCGCAAGCGTCTACGGCGTCCGCTGACTCAAGCCCCTAAATTTATTTATGGGGTTCTTACTTTTGAATGCGTGAATGCGTGAATGCGTGACTTCCCCGAAGGGGCTGACTGGTGCTGTCACAATTAATCTTTCTGGAGAATGGGTAATAATAAAATCACAAATTCCATTTAATCCTTGTGCAGGTTCAACATTAAATTCCACCCCAGAAAACAAATTTATTTGGTCATTTAACTGTCGTCTCAAGTCTAACAAAATTGGAGAAATAATCATTTCTGAACGAGCTTTCTCACTATTGCTTGCAACAGCTATAGGTAAATTATATTGAAGAACTTCTTTTAATAATTGACTGCACTCCAAATCAGCAACATTCGCAAAATTATTAGTTTATTCAATAGTATTTATTTGAAAAATTGGTTTTACTTTTTCTAAATTGAAATCGCTGTATGCCATTTATTCATATTTCCTTGTTCTAAAGTTCCTGTTTCTCTGATTCTGATAAAGTTTCTATATAAAGTTCAACTGCTTCTTTGATGTTTGCCTGTACTTCTTCTAAAGAATCCCCCTGAGATTGACAACGTGGAAGTTCAGGACAATAAGCATAATATCCATATTCATCTTTTTCAATAACAAAGCTGACTTTATACGCCATATAAATTTGCTCCTTGGCACGCAAAGCAGAACGATAGTTGAGGAACTTTCCCAAGGCAGTGTGAAACTCAGAAATAGTAGAGGGAGCAATAAAGCTTTTTACTTCCACGGCAATTTTTTCATCACTTCGTTTTGCGGCAACCAGACGTTCAGCTCCCAAATCAATCTGCATTTGTACATCCCCATAATCAATCGGAAATGGATCATGAGTAATAGTCCACCCATCTTGGACAAGCGCAGATTTAACCACCTGTCTGAAATTTATCCTTCGCTGACACCTGTGCCTCCACTTGGCAGCATTAAGCCGCCGCCCATCTCAAATTTATGGTACCAGTCTTATCAAATACGGGTTTTTGTGTCATGGTTGTTCTTCCCTTGCTAGCACGTCCTTGTTCTGCGATCGCTCTATTCAACCTATAATTAGCTTGATTTTAGGCTGTTTTACCGACCTTTCTAGAAATCCAGAATGTGTTCAATAAACAACGCCAGAAAAAGTCATTCTGAAGATTTAAGGAAATTTTGTTTCTAAAACGGAAACGATATTGGCTTGCGTAGAAGAGCGTCGTACAATCAACATTACATTCTCCGGAGAATTTCTCAAACAATTCAATAAACAACTGATATCAGGATTCGCGATCGCACGAATATCGCTGTCATTGATAAATTATTGAGGCTTAAGGATGAACACAAGTGCAAAGCTTCAGTGTATTTTTTGCTGCTCGTTTTCTAAGTTTTATCGTTACAGTTTAGCTGTGTTGATGGGTGTGGTTTTGCTGTCCGACTCAGTGGGGGCAACGCTGAAAGGTAGAGAGTTGCAGATAGCACAGCTACCAGAAACTAATTCTCAACAAGCAACTCGTGCAGCGGCACAAAAAGCTTTTAATGAAGGAGTTACATTTTTCAAAGAAGGTAGCGCAGAATCACTAAGACAGGCGAGAAAAAAATATGAAGTAGCTTTGCAACTGTGGCAGAAAGTGGGGGATAAAGCAAAGCAAGCTCTTACACTCAATAATATCGGGGTAGTTTACGACGCTTTAGGAGAAAAACAAAAAGCACTGCAATACTACAACCAAGCACTTCCGTTGTTTCGTGCAGTCGGCGACAGGCGTGGAGAAGCTACAACACTCAATGGTATCGGGCTAGTTTACGACACTTTAGGAGAAAAACAAAAAGCACTTGAATACTTAAACCAAGCACTACCTTTGTATCGTGCAGTCGGCGACAGGCGTGGAGAAGCTGCAACACTCAATAATATCGGGCTAGTTTATGACACTTTAGGAGAAAAACAAAAAGCACTTGAATACTTAAACCAAGCACTTCCGTTGTTTCGTGCAGTCGGCGACAGGCGTGGAGAAGCTACAACACTCAATGGTATCGGGCTAGTTTACGACACTTTAGGAGAAAAACAAAAAGCACTTGAATTCTACAACCAAGCACTTCCACTGCGTCGTGCGGTGGGCGACAGGCGTGGAGAAGCTACAACACTCAATAATATCGGCGCAGTTTACGACGCTTTAGGAGAAAAACAAAAAGCACTGCAATTCTACAACCAAGCATTTCCGTTGTTTCGTGCAGTCGGCGACAGGCGTGGAGAAGCTCTTACACTCAATAGTATCGGGCACGTTTACGACACTTTAGGAGAAAAACAGAAAGCACTCCAATACTACAACCAAGCATTTCCGTTGTTTCGTGCAGTCGGCGACAGGCGTGGAGAAGCTGTAACACTCAATAATATTGGGGTAGTTTACGACGCTTTAGGAGAAAAACAAAAAGCACTGCAATACTACAACCAAGCACTACCTTTGTATCGTGCAGTCGGCGACAGGGGTGGAGAAGCTGTAACACTCAATAATATTGGGCATATTTACGACGCTTTAGGAGAAAAACAAAAAGCACTGCAATACCTAAACCAAGCACTTCCACTGCGTCGTGCGGTGGGCGACAGGGGTGGAGAAGCTACAACTCTCAATAATATCGGGACAGTTTACGACGCTTTAGGAGAAAAACAAAAAGCACTGCAATACTACAACCAAGCACTTCTACTGGTTCGTGCGGTGGGCTACAGAAGTGGAGAAGCTGTAACACTCAATAATATTGGGCATATTTACGACGCTTTAGGAGAAAAACAAAAAGCACTGCAATACCTAAACCAAGCACTTCCACTGCGTCGTGCGGTGGGCGACAGGGGTGGAGAAGCTACAACTGTCAATAATATCGGGACAGTTTACGACGCTTTAGGAGAAAAACAAAAAGCACTGCAATACCTAAACCAAGCACTTCCACTGCGTCGTGCGGTGGGCGACAGGGGTGGAGAAGCTACAACTGTCAATAATATCGGGACAGTTTACGACGCTTTAGGAGAAAAACAAAAAGCACTGCAATACCTAAACCAAGCACT